>CALEQS010000024.1 GCA_937907975.1 uncultured Clostridia bacterium
TCAGTTCTTCTGCCAACAGCAGAAAGCTGTTTACCTTTTGTTCCGTGATCATCGCCGCGCCCCCCTTACTATGGGGACATTTTATCACAGCGCGTCTCTTTTGTCAGGTAATTTTAATGGTAGTTTCGTGCGTATTCTGCATGAACGGGATAGGCCGCTCCGAATTGGGTCGGCAGGGCTTCACCGCACCTGCCTGCGCAGGGCGAAGGCGGTGATCGCCGCCTGGATGGGCACGGTCAGGATGACGCCGATGGTGCCGCACAGGCCGCACAGGATCTCGATCACAATGGAGTTATAGCCCATTACCTGCAAATAGGGCATTTCATAGGAGTAGAGGGTCATCAACGCCCCGGTGGCGGAGCCGGTATAGGCGAGGATCAGCGTGTTGGACATGGTGCCGATCATGTCGTGGCCGATGTGCATACCCGAGCGGAACAGCTCCCGGACAGGCAACTTCGGAGCCTTTTCATGGATCTCCTCAATGGCCGCCGCCACAGAGACGCTGACGTCCATCACCGCGCCCAGACTGGAGATCAGAATACCGGAATAGAGCAGTTGCCCCACGTTCAGCCGGGTGGAGTTGGCAATGAACACCATAGCCTCCGCATCGCTGGCGTGGAAGCCGTTCAGGTGACCCAGGCCGCCCAGCACCATGGCCAGCACGCCGGAGATGCACACCCCCGCCGTGGTGCCCGCCATGGAGCACAGGCTCTTGCGGGACCAGCCGTTCAGGATGTAAATGGACACGGTCAGAATGACGACGGAGGTGAGCGCCGCGGCCAACACGGCGTTCATGCCGACATAGAGCAGGGGAAGATAGAGAAAAATCACACAGGCGAAGGTGAACCCCAGTGCGTAGATGGTGGCGATCCCCTTCCGGCCTCCCACCGCCACAAGGCTGAGAAAAAACAGGGCCAGCAGGAGATAGACCATGCCGGTTCGGTCGTAGTTGTAGACGCAGCCGCTGACAGTGCCGTCACTGCCCTGCTGGACCAGCGCGATCACCCGGGTTCCCACCTGACACAGTGCGCCCTGCTGATAGCTGTTAGAGTTGGTCAGCTCTACCTCCTGCCCTTTCCACGCGCCGCTGGTCAGCACGGCGCGCACCTGCTGAGAGCCGTTGAAGGGGGTATTGTCGGAATAGTCGCTCAGGATGGCCGTCACCCGGGCCTTTGCGAAGTTGTGGTCTGTGCCAGCTTTGATCTGCGCCCGGGATATGCCAAGGCTTCCGATGATGATCCCCGAAAGGATCACCACCGGAAGCAGGGCGCGGAGCATACGCTGGAGCATCTGCTGCCGCTTATTCAAATCAGTTTTCCTCTTTTCGCTTGGTTCTGATGTACGCACCCAGCGTCACGGCTACCGCCGCGCTGGCCGCAAGGCCGATGCAGGCGGGCAGGAGCAGGCCGCGGTCGCCGGTCTTGACCGCAGAGGTCTTTTGAACCCCTGCCGTGCCGGCATTAGCGGTTCCGGCCGGAGTACCGTTGGTCTGGCCGCCGGTCTGACCCGCGCCGCTGCCGGCGGCACCACCGGAGCCATTGGGCGTCTGGCCGTTCTGATCGCCATTTGCACCATTACCGCCCTGATTCCCGCCATTCGTGCCGGGATCCGCCGGCGCGGCCTTTGTGGTGAAGAGCTGCACAGGGGTGGTGTCCACACTGCCCAGGGCATTGCGGACGACGGCATACCAGGCATAGCTCGTCTGGGCGTTCAGGCTGTCCAGCTGGAGCGCGGCGGTGTTGGACTGCGCATCCACACCGGCCTCACCCAGCTTCTCGCCCCGGTCTACATAGGCGCTGAAGCAGCGCTCCAGCAGCTTCTGGGGTTCGGTGTGGAAGCTGACATCCAGCGTCAGAATGTCGGTATCCAGCGCATTGTTCACTCGCTGGGCCGCCGCACTGCCGTCGGCGTTGACTGTGTCCGGCGTGATGGCGGCGGGATCCTGCGTGCCCAGCTCGGTCACGGAGGAATTGTCATAGTAGTTGAAGTCATCCAGAGAGGGAGAGTAGGAGTTCACATAGACCTTGTTGTTGTCCAGGTCGAAGTAGAGCATCTTGAGATAACCGCTGCCGCCCTCGAAGCCGGACTGATAGTCGGTGCAGATCTGGTAGACCGTGCGGTCATACACGCCGTCCTTGTTGTCGTCAAACACCGTGGTCTCAAAGGAGGAACCGTGATAGTGGCCGTTCAGCACCGCAAACACGTTGGGGTTCTTGGCCACGACCTCGCGCTGGATGAGCTTGCCGTAGTAGTCACCCAGACTGCCGTCCGGGTTGTAAGCCACGCGGCTGTAAGTGTGGAAGCAGAGGATGGCCTTGCGGTCGCTGTACTGGGCCAGCACCTGGTTCATCCAGTCGATCTCCTCCTCGTAAATATCCCAGCTCATGTAGACCACAATGAAGTCCTGACCGTTCTCGGTAAGCAGGTCGTAGTGGCCCAGATTGTTTTTGTAGCTGCCGCCGTAGGTGGGCTGATCCTTGACCCGGTCCTCGCCGAAATACTTGGCGTAGTTCTCGTACTCGAAGGTGGCGGCGGCCACATCGTGGTTGCCGCCCAGCACACCGTAGGGGATCTTGGCATCGTCCAGGATCTTCATGGCCTTGTCGGCGTTCTCCCACTCATAGATCATGTCGAAGTCGTCCACGATGTCGCCGGTATGGATCACATAGCGGATGTTCAGAGGATCGGCATTCTGGGCGATCCAGTTATTCATGTTCAGGTAGTGCTGGAAGAACTCCTCGGAATAGTACTGGGTGTCGGTCTCCCACGCAAAGGCGAAGTCATAATTCTCCGGGATGCTGTAACCGTCCCAGCTCTGCGCGGAGGTGTCGCCGTCGGTGACGCCGGTCAGGTCAGGCAGAGCGGAATCAGCCGTGCACTGCACCATGACTACGGCCCTGCCATCGACCACATGGTCGGCGGCGGTGAACCGGGCGGCGATGGAGCCGGTCTCATCGGCGGAGCCAACCTCATCCCAGCCACCGCTGGCGGTGTTCTGGACAAAGAGCTTACTGGCGTGGGTGTCGTCCGCATTGGACGCCGTACCGTTCCAATTCAGGAACAGGGTGTCCGTATCCTGGACTTCGCCCACATTCAGCGTGTAGGTGATGTAGGGCAGGATGCCGTCGGTGGAGTTAGTCTCGATCTGACCGGCGTCCAACTGTTCCAGTTTGTAGAATTCAGCGGTTGCGTCGGTCACATTGCCGCTGACGGACACGGTCAACGCAGCGGAGGTTGTGGTCACATCGTTGGTGGCCGCATCCACCACGGCGATCACGTCGTTGCCGACCTGGAATTTGACGCTCTTCTCGGTCTCATTGCCGGCGGCATCCCGGACGTAGACAGTCAGGGTGTGCTCCCCCTCGCCCAGCGTGACGGAATCGGTCTCCACAGTGTCGTTGAATCGCTCGCCGTCCAGGGTGAGGATGTTTTCCACCAGCGTGTTCTCCTCCGTGACCTGGGGCGCCAGCTTGATGTCACCGGAGAGCACCGCGCCGTCCGCAATGCCCAGATCCACCTCGGGGGCCTTGTTATCCACAATGAACTTCACCGTCTTGGTGGCAGTGCCGCTGGTGACGGTCAGGGTATGCACGCCGTCAGTCAGCTGGGTGGTATCCACAACCGCACCCACAGCATCGGCCTCGGCGGCGGGAATGGTAAAGCTGGCATCCAGATAGGGGCACATACCGGCAGAGTCGCCGACGGAGTGCTCTGCGGAGAGATCCGTGCTCAGGTTTGTCTTGGACTTGGAGTCCACCGTCTCGCCGGTGTCCGGATAGGTGTAGCTCTCCGGGCCGATGGAGTCGGGCAGATAGCTCTTGCCGTTGATAAGCTTGAGCTGAAGCTGGCTCACCTTAAAGTCCTCCCGGTTGGCGTCCGGTTCCAGATAGTCATAGACGCTGGAGCCGTAGGTGCCCGCCCAGAAGCGAAGCTTGATCTTGTAGCTGTCCGTGGCAGCGTCATAGGTGAAATACTGGTTGTCGATGTGCACGGCGAAGCCGTCCAGACGGTAATACTGCCACTTGACCAGAGAGGCGATGCGCACCGCATCCTTGTCACTGGTCAGGTTGTCGTCAGCCAGCACCAGCGCATTGCGGAAGTAGCTGTCCCGGCCGGAGGTCTGGAACGTGTAGTAAGCGCCATCCTCCAGCATTTTGCTGGTCTCATAGCTCTTGCCGTCGATCTGGATCGTGGTGTCGGCATTATCTCCGCCGTTGTTGGCGGTGACGGTCACGGTGCCGCCGACCTCTTCCTTGTCCGTGATGTTGGTGCGGATGCCGTCCACGGCGTCCAGCTTCGTGATGTTCACCCTGTAGACCTCGGTGACATTTCTGTGGTACTGGTTGCTGGCGGCCACATAGAACTCCACATAGTCGTGATCAAACAGCTCGTTGGCCGGAATGTTGGTCTCATAGAGACCGGGCACGCGGCGGTTGATCTCGCTGTTGGTCTGCCAGGTGCCGGTGCCGTCAAAGCGGTAATAGGTGGTGATCTTCGTGCGGGGCAGGCTGCCGGTCGCCTGATAGTCAAAGCGCACACGCAGCTCGTCGCCCTGCATGATGCTCTCCGGCACGGTAGAGCCCTCCCGCAGACTCAGGACGATCTTACTTCCATCGTCCTCAGGGAAGCTGAACTGGCTGCCGTTGGTGCCACCGGGGGTGGGCGCCTGCTGGACGGCGCTGGCCGTCATGCGGGGGCCTTCGGCGCTGAGCGTCAGATTGACGCTCTTCTTGTCCTTGGTATCGGTTACGCCGTTGTAATAGTAGTAGGATACCATGACCTGACGGCCGTCCTTCTGCTGGGTGATGGCCGCACCGCGGTCTGTGTTCTTCATACCGTTCTGGCCGATCATGCAGTAGACGTCCACATCATCACCGATGCCATAGGCGGCGCGGAAGGCAGCCTCATCCGGGAAGGCGGTGCCATTCTGGAAGCTGTCCTTCAGGTTGCGCTCCCGGTAGCACCAGAACACGGCGCTGGATCCGGCCTTGATGACCACGTCGTCCTTGTCGTAGAGGTCGTCGATGCCAACTTCGCCGAGGGCCTCCCTGTGGGCGTCCTCATAGGTGCAGATGGCCAGCCGGGTGCCCTGATTCTTGTAGAGGTACTGGAACTGATAGTCCTGATTGAAGCGGATGTCCTGTCCGGTGGTATTGGTGACCTCCACAAATTCCATCAGGTCGTCGCTGACGCCGTAAGTGGCGGAGCGGTCACCGTCGTTGGGATAGATCTCCGTGACATAGAGGCCGCTGGTATTTTCCGGCTTGGTGCCGTTGCCCCGCTGGTCGGCGTAGACATAGCCGGGGCTGGCAAAGGTCTTTTTCCGGGCGGCAGTCATGGAGGTACCCACGTCGGGAATGGCCAGATCCAACACCAGACCGTCGGCAATGTCGCCGCTGTCGGTCTTGTCGATGGTGCCGTTGGAATAGGTGTAATCGGAAAACACTGTGCCGGTGGCCTTGGCCCGCAGGGCGAAGGTGCCCGCCGTGGCCCAGTTCTTGCCGTAATCCGTCACCGCAATGTGCACATCATCGGAGATGTAGTAGCGCGCACGGAAGTCCTCTGCTGTGGCCGTGTTTTCCACATTCGTGCGCTGATTCCAGAGCACCAGCGTCTCGCCGGGCTGAAGCACCACATCCTCGCTGCCGTCCAGCGCCCGGGCGGAGATGGCGGTGTCATTGTAAAGCAGTTCATAGTCCTGATTGAAGTGGATCACCTGGTCGGAGTTGTTGAGCAGCTCCACATACTCAAAGAGATCCTCCGCCTTGGTCAGGCCGTACTTTCCCTTGTTGTACCCGTCATAGTCGTTGGGGTTGATCTCGGTGAGCCACAGACCGCCGAAGCTCTCCGGCTCGGCAGGGGCCTCAACGGCCTCGGTCTGCTCATCGCTCTCCTGTACAGAAGTCTCAGGGGCGGAAACGCTCTGCTCCTCCCCGCCGGACTCGCTCTGGGCGGCATTGTCGTCCGCCGGGGCGGCAACACCCACATCCGCATCAGGATCAGTGGTATCTGCGGCGGCATTGTTGTCTGCCGAAGTGCTGTTATTCTGAGCGCTGTCCGCACTCTCTGCATAAGCGGAGGATGCGGCCGCGTCGGCGTCAGTCTGCGCATCCGCGGCGGCCAGCGCGCCGGTCGGCAGGATCGACGCGGCCATTGCGGCAGACATCAGCAGGGCGGAAGCCCGTTTCAGCCATAGTCGGTTCATTTTTCTTGACCTCACTCACTTTTTAGGATTTGGAATGGATTCCTGTTTCTTATTTAAACGGACGGATGTAAAATCCGCGACCACAAAGCTGTAAATTCTTTTCTTCTCCGGCGGTTAAGACTGAGTGAAATGTGAGGTTTTTTTACGGGAACAGCCCGTGTACGCGAGCCGGGCTCTTAAAAACATGAAATCTGTGTGAATACGGCGTCAAATATCTGTTCTCAGGCAAATATAAAGAAAGGCGTACCGCGGCCCTTTTATGCCGCTTCCATCTGGAAATCAGTTTGAACTGGGGCTATAATCTATTTATCAAACATCAATGTGCGCAGCTCATGGCAGGCCGGGGGAAGGCGGCGGGCTAATCTTATTGAACAAGGCAGAGACAACCGCATATCGGCGGCAAAACCTTTGG
>CALEQS010000025.1 GCA_937907975.1 uncultured Clostridia bacterium
AGCAGGCTCTTGGCGTTGACACGGCGGTCATCCTTCTCCACCCAGATGGAACACTTAAACTCGTTGGCCTTCTGGATAAAGAAGGTAGCGGGCCGGGCAAACAGGCCGACCTTATTATTGACAACTGTCTCTCTCACCGTCATATGGATAGTCCTCCCCAGAATGTGATCTAAAGAAACTTTCTCTTGTTAAGAATACCAGAACCCACGAACTTCCGTCAACGTCAAAATAGCCAAATTTCTTTGTTGTGAAAAGCACTTTCATGAAAGAATCGACGGTATTTCCACAATTTGACTCTTTTCATTTTAATTCAACCACCGTTACGCCGTCCTCGCCCTCACCAAAGCGGCCGGGACGGAAAGTTTTGACGTATTTGCTGGTCTTTAAATGCTTCCGCACGGCGGCCCGGAGGGCACCGGTGCCCTTGCCGTGGATGATGGTAACACTCTTCAGATGGGCCAGCAGGGCGTCGTCCAGATAACGGTCCACCGTATCCAGTGCCTCGTCGCTCATCATCCCCCGCAGATCCAGCTCCGGCTTGACCCCGGCGGCGCGGATGCGGGTCATGGCCCGATGGGACTGCTGCTTCTGCTGCTTCTTACGGCGGGCCCTGGCATCCTCCACCACCCGCACCTCGTCCTGCTTGGCGGTGATCTTCAAAATACCGGCCTGAAGCTGGAGGGAACCGTCCTTGTTGACGGCGATGACCTCCGCCTGGGTGTCCATTTTGAGCAGTTCCACCATGTCGCCCACCACAGCGGGGCGGGTGGCCGGCGGGGCCTCCTCCTGCTTTCTGGCCTGAGTGCGGCTCTCCGTCTCGTTGATGAGCCGCCGCACCTCGGTGCGCTGCTGGTTGACCGACTGGAAGTCCTGGGTCTTTTTTGCCTGCTTCTTCATGTCGTTCAGCTCGTTGAACACCAGCTCGCTCATCTCCCGGGCCTCCCGGACGATGGCCTCGGCCTCGGCACGGGCGTCCCGCATGGCGCGCTCGCGCTCCTCCTCCAGCCGTTTGCGGTAGTCCCGGGCGGCGTCGGCATCCTTCTTGGTACTCTGGCGCAGCCGGGCGGCCTCCAGCCGCTCGTCCTCCAGCGCTTTGCGCTGCTGCTCCAGCTGGCTGATCACGTCCTCAAAGCGGACATTTTCCTCAGACATATGGGTGTTGGCCCGCTCGATGATGTGCTCCGGCAGGCCGAGGCGGCGGGAGATGGCAAAGGCGTTGGACTTGCCCGGCACGCCGATCAGCAGGCGGTAGGTGGGCCGCAGAGTCTCTACATCGAACTCACAGCAGGCGTTCTCCACTCCCGGGGTGGTCATGGCGTAGAGCTTCAGCTCGGCATAATGGGTCGTTGCACACACCTTCATGCCCAGTGAACGGCTCTCCTCGATAATGGCCTCGGCCAGTGCCGCACCCTCCACCGGATCAGTGCCGGACCCCAGCTCGTCGTAAAGTGCCAGCGTCCGGTCATCCGCCTCGTGCAGAATGTTCACCACATTGGTCATATGGGCGGAGAAGGTGGAGAGGGACTGCTCGATGGACTGCTCGTCGCCGATGTCGGCCAGCACCTGAGAAAACACAGAAAAATAGCTGTCGTCCCCCACCGGGATGTGCAGGCCGCACTGGGCCATTGTGATGAGCAGTCCGGCGGTCTTCAACGCCACCGTCTTGCCGCCGGTGTTTGGGCCGGTGATCATCAGGGTGTCGAAATCCTCGCCCAGGCGAATGTCGATGGGTACTGCCTTCTTCTGATCCAGCAGCGGATGCCGGGCCCGTCGGAACCGGAAGGCGCCGTTGTGCTCCAGCCGGGGCGGCATGCAATTCAGCCGGTAGGACAGCTTGCCCCGGGCGAAGATCTCGTCCAGTGCCACCAGATAGTCGTAGTTCTGAAGGATGGTCTCCCGCACGGCGGCGCACTCGGCAGACAGGGCGCGAAGAATGCGCTCGATCTCCTTCTCCTCCTGTGCCAGCAGCTCCCGCAGCTCGTTGTTGGCCTTCACCGCCCCCATGGGCTCGATGAAATAGGTGGAGCCGGTGGCGGACACATCGTGCACCAGGCCGGGGATCATGGAGCGGTACTCCGCCTTGACGGGCACCACGAATCGGTCGGAACGGATGGTAATGATGGCCTCCTGCAGATATTTGCTGGCCTGAGAGCCGATGAGTTTTTGCAGCACCTCGCGGGCCTTGCCCGAGGTGGTGCGGATATGGCGGCGGATGTCCGCCAGCGTGGAGCTGGCCGTGTCGGCGATCTCCTCCTCCGAGAGGATGGAACCGGTGATGCTGTCCTCCAGCGTCCGATCCGGTGTCAGCGCCCGGAACAGGGGGCGCAGACAGCTGCGCTCCTCCGCGCCGTCGCAGTAGGCGCTCACGGTGCGGGTGGTGCGCAGCACCGCCGCAATGTCCAGCAGCTCCCGGTTGTTGAGCGCGCCGCCCAGCTCCGCCCGCTGAAGGGCGGCCCCCACCGGCTTGATGCCAGAGAAGGACGGAGCGCCATGGAGATCCATCATATCCCGGGCGGCGGTCGTCTCGTCCATCAGCCGCTGCACCTCCCGCTCATCGGTGGAGGGACGCAGCTTCATGGAACGGTCCTTTGCCTCCTGCGTAACGCACTGACCGGCCAGCATCTCCAGCACCCGGGGAAACTCCAGCGTGCGGAGAGATTTTTCATATAATTCAGTCATGTCTTTTCCCTCTTGTGTCGGCACACGGCCTGAACCAGCAGAAGGATAAGCCAGCCCAGCAGTGCACCCAGCGTATTCAGAATGAGGTCGTCCACGTCCCGGGTGCGCCCGACCAGCGGCTGCACCAGCTCAATGAACGCGCTGACTCCCACGCCCAGCAGAATGGAACGTCCCTTTCTCCAGCGCGGCCAGAGCAGCGGCGGCAGGAATCCAAGCGGCGCAAAAATGACCACATTGCCCAGCAGATTTACAGCCCGGTACACCGGGTCCTTCGCACGAAACAGCATCAGCCGGATCATGTAGAAGGGCTTATAGTTGGGCGGACCGCCGTTCCAGCGCCGAACGGTCAGCGCTCCGTCCGCCCAGCCGATCCGGGGCAGGATGGTCTGTCTGGCCAGCGCCGCCAGATAGAGCACAAACACTGCCAGCAGAACCTCATGCCGCCAGTCCGGCGGGGCTTTCCGCCCCCGTATGCGCAGAAAGAGCCACCGCACCAGCGCCCAGAGCGGCAGAAGGACCAGCATGACGGCGGCCATGCCGGCCAGATAGCGCACAATGCTCATACCGCCATCTCCTGCATCTGCTTATAGAAGTCCAGCGTGCGGAAGCCCCGCTCCAGCTGGGTGAGTACATAGGCTTCACAGGCGGCGCTCATTTTGTTCAGGCTCTCCTCCGCCAGCCGGAAGGAAAACAGCCGCTTTGGGTCGCCGTAAAGCACATGGCGCATGGCGGCCAAGCTGGCCGCATCCAGCGGCATGGAGATACCCTCCCCCAGCGCCGCGCGGCAGCCGGGACAGTGGAGCGCCCCCTGCTTGAGGTGCAGCCGGGGCTCCTCCGGCTCTTCTCCGCAGACGGCGCAGCAGGTCAGATCCGGCTCAAAGCCGGACAGCGCCATCATCTTCAGCTCAAACACCGGCTTGCAGAGCTTTGGGGACTTGCCCAGCGCATCCATGGCATAGAGGGAGTTCAGCAGCAGGCTGAGCACCTCCGGTGCAGGCACGTCCTCCACCGTCAGCGCTTCGCTCAACTCCGCGAACCACGCACCCAGACTCAGCTTGTCCAGGTCACTGCGCACATGGCGGAACTCCTGCCTGAGCTCCCCCTCCCGGATGCTCCAGTGGCCCCGGTACTCATAGAGCGTGAAGTCGGAGCAGCACAGCTGCTGGCTCACCGCCGCGATGGGGCTGTTTTTACGACGGCAGCCCCGGGCGGACACGGTGAGCTTCCCCTCGTCCCGGGTCAGCAGTGTCAGGATCTTGTCCGACTCCTTATAATTCACTTCCCGCAGCACGATGCCGGTGGTGTTCAGGTGCATTGCTTGGTACTTCCTATCTTAAAAATCACAGTATGGGCGGTTCAGTCCTCGTCGTTGTAGCCCATGTTGTGGACACCGGCCAGACTGTCGCGCCAGTTCTCCTTGACCTTGACCCAGGTCTGCAAAAATACCTTGGTGCCCATGAAGCGCTCCATGTCCTTCCGGGCCATGGTGGAGATCTTCTTCAGCATGGCGCCGCCCTTGCCGATGATAATGCCCTTGTGGCTGGCCTTCTCGCAGAAAATGGTGGCCTCCACATCGATGATCTCGCTGTCGCGCTCGGAGAAGCGGGTGATCTCCACGGCGGTGCCGTGGGGAATCTCCTTGTCCAAGCAGTAGAGCAGCTTTTCCCGCAGGATCTCGGCCATGACCTGCCGCTCGGGCTGGTCGGTGGTCATGTCCTCCGGGAAGAGCTGGGGGCCCTCGGGCAGGAAGCGCTTCAGCTCCTCCAGCAGCTCCTCCACACCGTCCCTCGTCCTGGCGGAGATGGGCATAATGGATTCAAAGTTATGGACGGCGCTGTAAGCCGCGATGACCTCCAGCAGCTTCTCCTTGTTCTCCAGCGTGTCCACCTTGTTGATGACCAGCACGGCGGGCAGCTTCAGGGCCTTGATGCGCTCGATGAGCTGCATCTCCGGCTCACCCACATTGGCCACCGGATCGACCACCAGCAGCACGGCGTCCACATCGGCCACACTGGCGCGCACCACGCCCACCATATACTCGCCCAGCCGGTTGCGGGCCTTGTGCAGACCCGGAGTGTCCAGAAATACATACTGATCCTCTCCCCGGGTGACAATGCCGGTGATGCGGTTGCGGGTGGTCTGGGGCTTGTTGGATACAATGGCGATCTTCTCGCCCACAAAGGCATTGAGCAGGGTGGACTTGCCCACATTGGGCCGTCCGCACAGGGTGATCATGCCGGATTGCGTAATCCTCATAGAATCAACCTCATTCTCTCTGAAGGCTCTGCTGAGCCAGTTCTTTTTGTTTCAGCCCACGGTAAGATGTGAGCAGGAAGGTCATAAAGCAGGTGACGGCGGAAACGGTGTCCGCGATGGGCTCCGCCGCAAAGATGCCGGTGACGCCAAAGCCCAGCCGTGGCAGGGCGATGATGAGCGGGATCAGCAGCAGCACCTTGCGGAACAGGGCGAAAAACGTGGCCTTCTTTGCCTCGCCCAGTGCCACGAAGGTGCTCTGACTGGCATTCTGGAGGGCAAAGAGGAAGGTGAGCAGGAAATAGATGCGCAGCATGGGCACCGCCGTCTCCAGCAGGGCCGCATCGCTGTTGAACAGGCCGATGATCTGGGGCATGAACAGCTGCAGAAGGCCCCAGAATACCGTGGCATAGATCAGGCAGACCACCGCAAGGAAGCGGAAGCCCTGCCGCACCCGGTCATAGCGGCCCGCGCCGTAGTTGTAGCCGGTGACGGGCTGGGCCCCCTGGCCGAAGCCCTGAATGACCATGAAATAAATCTGGTTGATGGAGGTGCCCACCGTCATGGTGGTGACGTAGATGTCGCCGCCGAATTTAGCCAGATTGGCGTTGAACACGGCGGAGATGGCGCTCTCGGTGATCTGCATGATAAAGCTGGACATGCCCAGCGCGCAGATCTTTCCCAGCAGCGGCCAGTCCGGCCGCAGGCATTCCCGGTGCAGACGGATCAGATTTTTCTTTCCCAGCAGGAAGCGCAGCACCCACAGGCAGGACACCGCCTGGGAGATCACCGTGGCCACCGCCGCGCCGGCGATACCCATATGAAAGGCAAAAATGAACAGCGGATCCAACGCCAGATTCAGCACCGCACCGATGCCCACTGTCACCATGCCGTCCCGGGTGAAGCCCTGGGCGTTGATGAAGGCGTTCAGGCCCAGCGTGAGCATGACGGGCAGAGAGCCGGTCAGGTAGATCGTAATATAATGGTCGGCGTAGGGAAAGGTGGCGTCGCTGGCCCCGAACAGATAGAGCACCGGCCGGCGCAGAAAAAAACACACCAGCGGGATCAGTATGCCCAGCACGCACAGAGCGGACACCGAATTGCCCAGCACCCGCTCGGCCCCTTCCTCGTCCTTTCTGCCCCGCAGAATGGAGCTCAGCGGCGCGCCGCCGTAGCCGATCAGGGCGGAAAAGGCGGCCACCGTCATGGTGATGGGAAAGCACAGGCCGATGCCGGTCAGCGCCAGCTGGCCCACCCCGGCCATGTGGCCGATATAGACCCGGTCCACAATGGAGTAAAGGGCGTTGACCACCTGGGCCACGATCATGGGAACGGCCAGCCTCCAGATAAGCCTGGGCACGCTGCCCTGGGAAAAGTCGTTCTTTGTCTTTTTTTCTGCCATGGATACTCAGTTGACCCCGCTTTCCCCGTCCCGGGTGATGCCCAGCGCACCGAGGATAGCCTCCTCCCGGGCGCGCATCTGGGCCTTCTGGGGGCCTTCGTCCATGTGATCATAGCCCAGCAGGTGGAGCACCGAGTGGACGGCCAGATAGCTGAGCTCCCGCTCCACCGGATGGCCGTACTCCTCCGCCTGGGCCTTCGCCCGCTCCAGCGAGATGACCATATCCCCCAGCGGGGTGAGGTCAGTGGCCGGATCGGCGTCGGAATCGTCCACCGGCGGCTGGCCTGGGACATAGTTGAACATCGGAAAGCTCAGCACATCGGTGGGCCGGTCGATCTCCCGCTGTTCCAGGTTGATCTGGTGGATGCCCTCATCGTCGGTAATAAGCACGTCCACCTCGCAGTTCGTCTGCACACCCTCGGCGTCCAGTGCGGCGGAGATGACCTTCTCCAGCAGTGCCCGGTAGGGGAACTCCTCCTCCAGCTCGGACTCGATCAAAATTTCGTGATTCATGCTTTTCTCCCTCCATGCTCCGGTGATTTTTTCTCCCGACGGCTCTCGTCCCGCTCATAGGCGGCGATGATCCGCTGAACCAGCACATGGCGCACCACATCCTGGGCCGTCAGGCGGCAGATGGAGATGTCCTCCACGCCCTTGAGCACCCGCATAGCCTCCTTCAGGCCGGAGGCGGTGTCCCGGGGCAGGTCGATCTGGGTGATGTCGCCGGTAATGACGATCTTGGAGCCGAAGCCCAGCCGGGTCAGGAACATCTTCATCTGCTCCCGGGAGGTATTCTGGGCCTCATCCAGAATGATGAAGCTGTTGTCCAGCGTACGGCCGCGCATATAGGCCAGCGGGGCCACCTCAATATTGCCCCGCTCCACATACTTCTGATAGGTCTCCGGCCCCAGCATCTCAAAGAGGGCGTCATAGAGCGGCCGCAGATAGGGATCCACCTTGCTCTGCAGGTCGCCGGGCAGGAAGCCCAGCCGCTCCCCCGCCTCCACGGCGGGGCGGGTCAGGATGATGCGGTTAACCTCCTTGGCCCGGAAGGCGGCCACGGCCTGGGCCACGGCAAGATAAGTCTTGCCGGTGCCGGCGGGGCCGACACCCAGCGTGACAACATTCTTCTTGATGGCGTCCACATAGGCCTTCTGGCCCACGGTCTTGGCCTTGATGGGCTTGCCGTTGGCAGTGACACAGATCACATCCTTGGCCAGCTCGCTGAGCTTGGCCTCACTGCCGCTGCGCACGAGCTGGAGCACATAACGCACATTCTGCTCGTTGATCTGCTCCCCTTTGCCGGACAGCTCCAGCAGCGCCTCGATGGCCTTCACGCCCAGCATGACGTTTTCGGCCTCGCCCGCCACCTTCAGCGCCCCGTCCCGGTTGGTCACCTGAACGCCCAGCTCCTGCTCCAGCAGGCGGATATTTTCGTCAAAGGAGCCGAAGAGATTTGCGATCTCCTCCACCCGCTCCAGACTGATGAGTTGTTCTGTCAAATGGTTTCATCTCCGTTGCGGCCTTCTCTGCGTTCAGCCGCATTTAATCTCTGGTATCGCTCTGAGCGATCTGCTCCAGGCACCGGGCGGTAAGCGTCACGGTGAGCACGCCATCGCGCTCCTGCGTGCTCCAGGTCTGAGCAAGCACCTGCCCGCCCGGGCCCACCGCATGCTCCAGCCGTTCCGTGAGCGCACTCTGCACCTGCGTCTGTGCGCTCTGCCGGTCCGGCATACCCTCCTCAGGCATATATTCCCGCCACGTCCGCGCCGTCAGCGCAAATGGCAGGGTCAGCCGCTCAGAGAGTGAAAGTTCCCAGTTAGATTCTATTTTATCATAATATGTAAAGGGTTGAAACAGCTTCGGCGAAATTTTAAAGCTCTGCCCCAGCACATTCACCTCCAGTTCCCGCCGGACGCGGCCGGAATAGCGCTTTTCCGCGCCGCTCAGTGGTGCGGCAGCAGACAACTGTTCCTCCACCTCCGCCCAAACCTCGCCTTTGGCGCGTACGGCATAGCTGCCCATCGGAGTTTCGTCCTCCGGCCCGGCGTTCACCGCCACGGTGCCGGAGATCAGAGTCTGTCCGGCTGTCACCTCATCCTCCGGCTGAATGAGCACCTGCCCCGCCACAGGCAGCACCCGCACCACCCGGCCCGCCTTTGCTGCAGTCAGATCCCGCGCCTGCCCCACCGGCTCGGTCTCCGGGGGCAGCTCCGCATCCCGGACGACCACCTCCGCCCGGATCCCGCGGATATTGACCGATAAAAACCCCAGCCGCTCCTCCGCCAGCAGCATCCGGTTGGACACCGCCCGCTCGTCCACCGCCGGGCCATAGCTGCCCAGCTCCAGTCCGGCCGCCCGCAGTTCGGAGAGAATGACCCCCTCCGGAACGGAAGTGCTGCCCGTAATATCAATGACCAGCACGAACCGGGAGAGCACCAGCACCGCCAGCAGGCTGAGGGCCATGCCGATCAGCAGGCCGTACCGGGCCCGAAACCCCATCAAAAAGGCTGCCGCGCCCCGGGTCTCCACCCGCCGCACCTCGCACAGACACCGCTTTCCCAGCGCCTGCGCCCGCCCGGCCTGACTGCGGGCGACGGTCAGGCGCACCGTGGCCGCGTCCAGCTGCTCCGCCTGCCAGAAGCGGATGCCTCGGGCGGAGAGAATATTAAAAAAGCGCTCTGGATACGGCCCCACCGCCTCCAGCCGCACACTGCCCCGGATAAAATTCGCCGCATTCTGCATGAGAACAGCCTCCTTTCCTCAAACCGACAGGTTTCCCGGGGCTGCTGCCCCTCTCAGAAGCAGCCGGACTGATCCTGCATACGATGCTGGCCCGCCACAATATCTTGTGCCTGCCTATTCCAGCTCCACCGCCGTGATCAGTCCGGTAATGACCAGATCCTCCGCTGTCATGCTGCGCAGGCGCAGTGATGTGCCCCGCACCCGGATCATCACCCGTCCGCCGCTGAGCAGGATCTCCTCCTCCCCATAGGACAGGATGCCCCGATGGTTTTCCACATACACCTCATCCCGCCCCACAATGCGCACACAGCTCGCCCCCGCCAGCACATCCTCCGGCAGGGCAAAGGCTCCGGCGGCCCTCTCCAGCAGATTTTTGCGTTTTTTGCGTTCCATGGCCGCCTCACCCCTCTGGATATGGTATGCACCCATCGCCCAGACTTGCCTGTCCCCAGTGGTTTGCGCTGTCAAGTCTTTTTTGCGCACAAAAAAGCGGCGGATTTTTGGTCAATATTTTCTTTCCTTTCACTGGACAGACTGAGGGTGAAGTGCTATGATAGCAAAGCACCGACCACAAGATGTGGTGGTGAATTTTTATGATAACACATTTTATTGATATTATGTAAATGTACAGAGGCAAGAGAAGTGGCGCAAACTGCGCCAAGGGACGATAAAGGGAAGGAGTATCAGTGATGAAAGTTATCAAACGGGATGGCAATACGGTCGACTTTGACCGCAGTAAGATCATCCGGGCGATCCAGAAGGCCAACGCGGCCGTGGACCCTGAGGAACGCATCTCTGAAGATCAGATCAGCGCCATTGCCAACGCAGTGCAGGAGAAGAACCGCCCCCGCCTGCTGGTGGAGGACATTCAGGACATGGTGGAGCGTCAGCTCATGGAGCTGGACAAGTACGCTCTGGCCAAGGCCTATATCATCTACCGCTATACCCGGGCTCTGGTGCGCAAGCAGAACACCACCGACGAGTCCATCCTCTCCCTGCTGCGCAACACCAACAAGGAGCTGGCCGAGGAGAACTCCAACAAGAACACCGTCATCGCCTCCACCCAGCGCGACTACATCGCCGGCGAGGTGAGCCGCGACCTGACCCGCCGCATCCTGCTGCCCGAGAAGATCAGCAAGGCCCATGACGAGGGCATCCTGCACTTCCATGACGCCGACTACTTTGTGCAGCCCATCTTCAACTGCTGCCTCATCAACATCGGCGACATGCTGGACAACGGCACCATGATCAACGGCAAGATGATCGAAAGCCCCAAGGGCTTCCAGGTGGCCTGCAACGTCATGACCCAGATCATCGCCAATGTGGCCTCCAACCAGTACGGCGGCCAGAGCGTGGATGTGAGCCACTTGGGCAAGTACCTGCGCCGCAGCCGCGAGAAGTTCCGCAAAAAGATCGCCGCCACCTGCGGTGACAGCTGCTCCGAGGAAATGATCGACCGGCTCGTGGACGAGCGGGTGGACGACGAACTGCGCAGCGGCGTGCAGACCATCCAG
>CALEQS010000026.1 GCA_937907975.1 uncultured Clostridia bacterium
CTTTTTCGCAGCGATGTGGCATAATAGATTAGCTTATCAAAGCATAACAATACAACACGGAGATGTACCCAAGTGGTTGAAGGGACCGGATTCGAAATCCGGCAGGCGGGTTCTGCCCGTGCCAGGGTTCAAATCCCTGCATCTCCGCCAGGAAAAAAGCGCCGCACAGCGGTGCTTTTTTCTTTTCACCACTGCGCCTGCTCGGCCTCAAAATGGGCATTGATCTGGCGGGTAAATTCTTCTGCCGCGTTATAGCCCATCTTCTTCTGCCGGTTATTCAGCGCGGCGACCTCGATGATGATGGCAAGGTTGCGGCCCGGCTTGACGGGCACGGTGACAATAGGCACCTGCACGTCCAAAATCGTGGTAAACTGGTCGTCAAGGCCGATGCGGTCATAATTGACGCCGTCCTTCCACTGCTCAATATTGATGATCATATCAATACGGGCGAAGTCCTTGACGGCGGACATACCGAACAGCTGGCGCACGTCAATAACGCCGATACCGCGCAGCTCCATATAGTAGCGGATAAGCTCAGGCGCCGTGCCACGCAGACTATGGGCAGAAGTGCGGGTAATATCCACGGCATCGTCCGCGATCAGCCGGTGGCCGCGCTTAATCAGCTCCACAGCATTCTCGCTCTTGCCCACACCACTCTCACCAATGAGCAGAACGCCTTCGCCATAGACCTCCACAAGAACGCCGTGGCGCGTAATATGGGGCGAAAGGAAGTTCTTGAGGGTTGCGGTCAGCGTACTCATAAAGTCGCCAGTTGACTCCTGAGTGCGCAGGATCGTCTGGTTATGCTTCGCCGCCATTTCCATGCACTCGGGATAGGGTTCCAGCCCACGGGCATAGATCAGTGCCGGAATCGGATAGCTCAACAGCTTGTCAAAGCGCTCCAGCCGTTCCTGACGGCTCAGATTGGCCAGATAGCCATATTCCATCTTGCCGATCAGTTGAATCCGATGGGTGTCAAAGTGCTCAAAATAGCCCACCAGCTGAAGGCCGGGACGGTCCACACTGTCCACATAGACCTTGATATTCTGGTAATCCTCTCCACCGTGGAGCACCTCCAGCGAAAACTCGCTGATGATGCGCTCCAGCTTTACAAAACGATTGTCATCCATTGCTGTCCGCCTCCCGTATCATTCGTGTTTTATGATTATACCCTTGTTTCCGGTTCTCTGCAACCACTCATTTTATTATAAATTTTTCAAAAAACAGAGGAAGAATCTCTTGCTTTTTTGCTCATAATCTGTTAAAATAATCTACGTTGCGTAGTTTGCTATATCTTAGAAGCGAGGAGGTTTGGCAAATGGCTAAGTGCGAATTTTGTGACAAGGACATCAAGTTCGGCATTCAGGTGTCCCACTCTCATCGCCGCTCCAATCGGACTTGGAAGCCCAATGTGAAGCGTGTTAAGGCGATCGTGAACGGTACTCCCACCCATGTTAATGTCTGCACAAGATGCCTCCGTTCCGGAAAGGTCACCCGTGCTGTCTGATTTTTAGTTCAGACCGTTACGAACAAATTACCCCGTACCACAAGTGGTACGGGGGTTTTGTTTTTTATGATAACAAGACACATCCCCCTCCAATTCGGCCTGAGGGGGATGTGTGATTCATGTATTATTTTCAGTTCTGATGAAGCGAACGCTCTGCTGCACCTCATAGCTGCACCAGTGGTCATCGACCAGACCCAGCTTTTCAAACAGCCTCTGCTGTCCGGCCAGAGTGCTTCCCATTTCCAGCACATCTCCGCCCGCCAGCTTGTCGGCCTCTGTCCGGGTGAGCCGCTGTGTCTGCGTTCCATCCGCGTCACACACCCAGACAAAGTCCACGCAGTCCAGCTTTTCAATTCCTGCCATCAGTGCGCAGGAATAACACTTGGCATACTCTGTATACAGAAGTTCAAACTGATGCTGGACCGCTTTATTCATCCGAATCGTCAGTTTTCTGCCCTCCCAGTCAAGACTCGTCTCTGCGGTGCCTATAATATCCTGGAATTCAAAGAACCAATCAAGGCTGCCACGCACTTCACCGGTCTGCTGGACATCATCCTGCCGCATCAGGGTATATTCCTCCATCACGGAATCATAGAATGTTTTTGTCTCCTGTGCGATATTCTTTCCATCACTCCATACAATGCCTCCGCCATCGGCCAGATAGACTGCTTTCACATCACCGTCGACTGTCTTCTCCGCATGAAAGTCCGACACCTGCTCGCGGGAACTCGTTGATTTGTAGTTTGTGCCCTCAATCTGGAGCTTATAGTAGCCGCTCAGGAATTGGCCGCTCGCGTCCTTGACGCTCATCGGCTCAAGATGCGCCCGCAGCACAGTCAGATTTGCATCCGTGAAGCTGCCGTCCGCAATCAGCACGCCGTCGTTAAAGGAGATCATCACCTCGTCTACTTCACTTGTGATGTCATGGCCGATATAGGTCTGCGCAAGCCGCACGCCGACCCCCACCAGAACCAGCATCGCGACACAGGCGGCGATGATCTTCCACCGGTCCACCCGACGTACCTTGCGGAGAAAATCGATCACGGGAGTCTGCTCCTTTGCATGTACATCCCGCTCGGCGACTGTCGGCTCTTTCATGCTTTTCAGAATATCGCTGCATACATCACATTCGGACAAATGCTCCTCGACGATCTGGTTCGTGGTATCACTGGTCAGTTTATCGTGGTAGGACGGAAGGAGATCCTGGATCAATTCGCAAGGCATCTTTTCAGTCATTTCTATTCAGCTCCTTTTTCAGTTTTTCTTTTCCGCGATAGAAGGTCACCCTGGCCCAGTTTTCGCTTTTACGAAGCACCTCGCCGATCTCGCGGAAGGACAGTTGTCCGAACAGACGGAGGTAGAGCACTTCCCTGCCCGGCTCCTCCATCGTGTGGATCTGCTGGAGCAGTTCCAGGTATTCCAGCCGGCGCAGCACGTCCGACTCAGGGCTTTGATCAGACAGGAGACCTTCTTCCAGCACCTCAGTTTCCCTCCAGTGCCTGCGCTGCCATGCCTGATAGAGGTTCTTTGCGATCGCACAGAGCCATGTTGTCTCTTTGCAGCTCCCGTCATAGCGGTCAAGGCAGCGGACGGCCTGATAAAACGTCTCCTGTGTCAGCTCCTCCGCGGTATGGGCATCTCCGGAGAGGGCAAGCAGATAGCGGTAGATCATATTTGCGTGGGCCCGGTATAGTTCGTCCATGGACAGCATCCGCGCTCCCCTCCTTTCGATGTTTCATCTATTTATGTCAGTTGACCGGCTTTTGTTACAGAAAAAATGAAAAAAGATAAAAAACAGCATCCGGTCTTAAAAAACCGGATGCTGTTTTGCTGTACTTAAAGATTAGAAATGGAAGGTGTTTGCCAGCGTCTCCCACTTCTGATCCTTGTCAGAGAGGTTCAGCGGCGTACCGTCCGCCAGCGTATAGCCCTCAGCAGAGCAGTTACCCTTGTACTCACCCACCAGCTGGGGCCACTCAATGCCGATGGCGGGATCATTCCACGCCAGACCGCCCTCATCGCCGGGG
>CALEQS010000027.1 GCA_937907975.1 uncultured Clostridia bacterium
CTCGTCGCAGCAGGTCAGGATCTCCGGCCCGGCTTCGGTGATGAGAATGGTGTTTTCATAATGTGCCGCCAGCTTATGGTCGGCAGTCATGGGCACCGCCCATCCGTCCGGCATCCACTTGTTCCGGATGTCCGCCGTACCGGCATTCACCATCGGCTCCACGCAGATGACCATATTGGGGACAAGGCGCTCATTTCTGCCGCTTTCGGGCACATAATTCGGGACTTCGGGGTCCTCGTGGACGGTATGGCCAATTCCGTGGCCGGTGTACTCCCGGACCAGGCTGTAGCCGTTTTCCTCCGCATAGGTCTGTACCGCGCGAGAAATATCGTATACTCGGTTGCCGGGCCTGGCCTGCTCGAAGCCCTTCCAGAAGCTCTGCTCTGTCACTTCGATGAGCCGCTTTGCCTCGGGAGAGATCTCTCCGCAGCCAAAGGTGCCGCAGCAGTCGCCGTGGTAACCGCCGGTCACGCATTTATTGCGGTCCAGGTGGTAGTCGCCAATGCAGGCGCCCACGTCTACCGAGACGATGTCGCCCTCCTTCAGCTTATAGCCGCCGGGCACGCCGTGGATGATCTCGTCATTGACGGAGATGCAACAGGCGCCCTTGAAGCCATAGAGGTGGTAGAAGGAAGGATAGCCACCGTGCTTCTTGATAAATTTCTCGACCTCGTGATCGATGTCCCGAGTCGTGATGCCGGGCTGGATCAGCGTACCCGCATAGGCACGCGCCATCGCTGTCAGCCGCCCCGCTTTGCGCATCAGATCGATCTGATGGGGGGTGAAAGACAGGCAGTTGCCCTTAATCACTTCAGCACCTCCATGATGACCGCGTTCGTGGCCTCGATGGTGGGCTGATTCTGGATGCTCTTCAGCACCCCGCGCTTGGCATAGAAGTCCTTGAGGGGCTCGGTCTCCTGATGATAGGTCTCCAAGCGGGCCTTGACGGTCTCGGGCTTGTCGTCCTTGCGCTGCTCCAGCACACTGCCGCACTTGTCGCAGATACCCTCCTGCTTGGGGGGCGCAGCGACGACGTGGTAGGTGGCGCCGCACTTGATGCAGGTGCGGCGGCCGGTCATGCGCTGTTCGATCTCCTCGTCGGAGATCTCGATGGACACGACGGCGTCAAAGTTCACGCCGGCCTTTTCCAGAGCCTCAGCCTGGGCGATGGTGCGGGGCACACCGTCCAGAATAAAGCCGTTCTGGCAGTCGGCTTCGGCCAGCCGCTCCGTGATGACGCCGATGATGACGTCATCCGGAACCAGCTTGCCGGCGTCCATATATTCCTTGGCCTTCACTCCCACGGGGGTGCCATTTGCAACGGCGGCGCGCAGGATGTTGCCGGTGGAAATTGTGGGGATATTCAGCTTCTTGCTGATGATCTCGGCCTGAGTGCCTTTACCGGCGCCCGGGGCGCCCAACAGGATCAGCTTCATATTACGCACTCCTTACTCCAGGAAACCCTTGTAATGCCGCATCATCATCTGAGCCTCCAGAGCCTTCTGGGTCTCCAGGGCGACGGAAACCACGATCATGACCGAGGTGCCGCCGATGGCCAGGTAGCTGGCGCCGATGATGGCGCCGGTGACAATGGGGAGAACTGCGATCACGGACAGGTAGAGCGCGCCAAACATGGTGATCTTATTGAGCACCTTGCTGATGAACTCCACAGTGGGCCGACCGGGACGGAAGCCGGGGATGAAACCACCCTGCTTCTTCAGGTTGTTGGCCACTTCCACGGGGTTGAACTGAATGGTGGCGTAGAAATAGCTGAAGCCGATGATCAGCAGGAAATAGACCACGCAGTAGATCACGCTGGTGGTGTCGAACGCACGCATGAACGCGCTGTTCTGCCACTTGGGCACAAAAGCCGCGATGGTAGCGGGAATGGACGCGATGGTCTGGGCGAAGATGATGGGCATAACGCCGGACATATTCACCTTCATGGGGATGTTGGTGGAGTTGCCGCCCATCATCTTCCGGCCGACGACCCGCTTGGCATACTGCACAGGCAGGCGGCGCTCAGCCAGAGTGATGAACACAACGAACACCACCAGAGCCAGCATACCGAGGACAATGCCCACGGCGCCGACGGGATGGATCAGCAGCACGTTGGTGCCGGTCGCATCAATGACCCAGTTGTGGATGCCGGTGTACAGAGCGTACACGGCGGTGGGCACACGGGAGATGATGCCGGCAAACAGGATGACGGAAATACCATTGCCAATGCCAAATTCGGTGATCTGCTCGCCCAGCCACATAGTGAAGGCGGAACCGGCAGTGAACACCAGAATAATGACGATGGCAGGCCACACGCTGGTGTCGGTCAGGAAGCCCTGAGAGCGGCACAGCATATAGTAGCCGAAGGCCTGAAGCAGGCCGATCGCCACGGTGGCATAGCGGGTGATGGCAGCGATCTTCTTCTTGCCATCCTCGCCGCCTTCCTTCGCCAGCCGCTCAAGAGCGGGGATGGCGATGGTCAGCAGCTGGATGATGATGGAGCTGTTGATATAGGGCTGGATGCCCAGGGCCAGGAGGGTGGCGCGGCCAAAGGCGCCGCCGCTCATGACGTTCATCATGCCCAGGATCGTTGTGCTGGAGCTTGCGAAGTAGGTGGAAAGCAGGGCGGTATCCACATAGGGGACGGGGATGTTGTTGCCAAGGCGGAAGATGAGGATGATGAACGCAGTCATCAGCAGCTTCTTCCGCAGCTCGGGGATCTTCCATGCGTTACGGATGGTATCCAACATCTCAGATCACCTCTGCCTTTCCTCCTGCGGCTTCGATCTTCTCCTTAGCGGAAGCGGAAAAGGCGGAGGCCTGGACGGTGAGCTTCTTGGTGATCTCACCGGTGCCGAGGATCTTCACGCCATATTCGCACTTGGACAGCACGCCGGAAGTCAGGAGAGCCTGGGCATCGACGGTGGCGCCGTCCTCGAACTTGTTCAGAGCGGACACGTTGATTGCGGTCAGAGGCTTCGCAAAGATATTGTGGAAGCCGCGCTTCGGCAGGCGGCGGGCCAGAGGCATCTGGCCGCCCTCAAAACCGATGCGGGTGTGGCCGCTGCGGGCCAGCTGACCCTTGTGGCCCTTACCGGCAGTCTTGCCGTTGCCGGAACCATGGCCGCGGCCCTTGCGCTTGGCGTCGAAGGTGGAGCCGGCGGCGGGAGACAGTTCAGAAAGTTTCATGCTGTGCACCTCCTTACTGCTGCTCGGTCACCTGCAGCAGGTAACCGATCTGGGCGATCTTGCCCTTGGTCTGAGCGTTGTCGGGCTGAACGGTGGAGTCACCGATCTTCCGCAGGCCCAGAGAGGCAGCCGTAGCGATGTGCTTCGCATGGCGGCCATTGAGGCTCTTGACGAGCTTAATGTTCAGATTAGCCATTTCGTAAGCCCTCCTTACACGATCTCGTCCACGCTCTTGCCGCGGGTCTGGGCGACCTGCTCAGGAGTGCGGAGTGCCTTCAGGCCCTCGAAAGTGGCGCGAATGACGTTCTGGGGGTTGTTGGAACGCAGGCACTTGGTACGGATGTCGGAGATGCCGGCAGCTTCCATGACGGCACGGACGGGGCCGCCAGCGATAACGCCGGTACCGGAGGGAGCGGGCTTCAGCAGCACGCGGCCAGCGGAGAAGACACCCATGGTCTCGTGGGGAATGGTGGTGCCGGTCATGGCAACGGTGATCATGTTCTTCTTGGCATCCTCGATGCCCTTGCGGATCGCCTCGGGGACCTCAGCGGCCTTACCCAGGCCGAAGCCCACCTTGCCCTTGCCGTCGCCGACGACCATCAGAGCGGAGAACTTCATGATGCGGCCGCCCTTGACGGTCTTGCTGACGCGGTTCAGGTAGACGACCTTCTCGATCATGTCATCCTTCCGCTGATCTCTATCAAATCTAGCCATTGTGTTTCCTCCTCCCCTTAAAAGTTCAGGCCGCCCTCGCGGGCACCCTCAGCCAGAGCCTGGACGCGGCCGTGGTAGATATAGCCGCCGCGGTCGAACACGACGTTCTCGATACCCTTGGCCTTGGCACGCTCGGCGACCATCTGGCCGACCTTGCGGGCAGCTTCGACGTTGCCGCCCTTGCCGCCAAACTCTTTTTCCAGGGAAGAAGCGGAGACCAGAGTCACGCCGTTGACATCGTCAATGACCTGGGCATAGATGTTGGTCTCGCTGCGGAACACATTCAGGCGAGGTCTCTCGGGCGTGCCGGAGATCTTGCCGCGGACGCGCTTATGGCGCTTCAGACGCTGCGCGTTGGTATTGGGTCTGTTAATCATTTAGGCACACCTCCTTATTTCTTCTTGGCGCCGGTCTTGCCTTCCTTGCGGCGGATGACCTCGTCAACATACTTGATACCCTTGCCCTTATAAGGCTCAGGCGGACGGATGGAACGGATCTCAGCGGCGAACTGGCCGACCTTCTGCTTGTCGCAGCCGATCACGTTGATGTGGTTGGGATCGACCAGCTCCAGGGAGATGTCGTCAGTCTCGTCAACAAAGACCTGATGGGAAAAGCCCACGTTCAGGACGATCTGCTTACCCTGCTTGGCAGCACGATAGCCGATGCCGTTGATCTCCAGCTCCTTCTTGAAGCCTTCGGTCACGCCGACCACCATGTTGTGGATCAGGCTGCGGGTCAGGCCGTGCAGCGCACGGTTTTCCTTCAGATCGTTGGGGCGGGAGACGGTCAGCACACCGTTGTCCTGAGCAATGGTCAGGATGGGGCTGAAGGTCTCAGTCAGGGTGCCCTTGGGGCCCTTGACGGTGACCACATTGCCGTCGGCGATGGTAACGGTGACGCCGGCGGGGATGGTCACGGGAGTTCTACCAATTCTGGACATATCTCGTAACCTCCCTTACCAAACAAACGCCAGGACTTCGCCGCCGATGTGCTGCGCACGAGCAGCCTTGTCGGTCATGACGCCCTTGGAAGTGGAAATGATGGCAATGCCCAGGCCGCGCAGGACACGGGGCAGCTCGTCAGCACCGGCGTAGACGCGCAGGCCGGGCTTGGAGACGCGGCGAAGGCCGGAGATGACCTTCTCGCTGCCGTTGTACTTCAGAGTGATGCGGATGACGCCCTGGGTGCCGTCGTCGATCAGCTGGAAGTTCTTGATATAACCTTCGTCCAGCAGGATCTGAGCGATGGCCTTCTTCATGTTGGAAGCGGGCACATCCACGGTGGGATGCTTCGCCGTGTTCGCGTTGCGAATGCGGGTGAGCATATCCGCAATAGGATCAGTGATATGCATGGATTTTGACCTCCTTGTAAAGGTTACAGACAGGGGATTCTGTCTGTTCAAGATGCCAGGGTATCAACGGAATGTAAGCTGAAAGCTCTGAGGACCGGCTATGAAGATCTTCCACAGCGGCTTTCAAGCCCCAGCCCCGTGTTCCGTTGACTTCTGACATCAGATTGACGTACTTGTGCGGTGCGCAGGTAAGCGGCCCTGGATTACCAGGAGGCCTTCTTCACACCGGGGATCTGACCCTTGTAGGCCAGCTCGCGGAAGCAGACACGGCAGACACCGTAGTTACGCAGATAAGCGTGAGGACGGCCGCACAGCTTGCAGCGGTTGTACTGACGAGAGGAGAACTTCGCAGGACGCTGCTGCTTGATGATCATAGACTTCTTAGCCATTCTTGTTCTCCCTCCTTACTTGGCAAAGGGAGCGCCGAGCTGGCTCAGCAGCTCACGGCCCTCTTCGTCGGTCTTGGCAGTGGTGACGATGATAATATCCATGCCGCGGATCTTGTCGATCTGGTCGAACTCGATCTCGGGGAAGATGATCTGCTCCTTCAGACCCAGGGCATAGTTGCCGCGGCCGTCGAAGGAATCGGCGGAGATGCCGCGGAAGTCACGCACGCGGGGCAGAGCAATGTTGAACAGGCGGTCGAGGAACTCCCACATCTTGTCCTGACGCAGGGTGACCTTGGCGCCGATGGGCATGCCCTCACGAACCTTGAAGTTAGCAACGCTCTTCTTGGCCTTGGTGATGACGGCGTGCTGGCCGGTAATGATGCTCAGGTCGTTGACGACGGCGTCGAGGACCTTGGCATTCTCACGAGCCTCGGAGCAACCGACGTTGACAATGATCTTGTCCAGACGGGGGATCTGCATGGGGCTCTTGTAGCCGAACTTGCTCATCAGAGCAGGAGCGACTTCTTCCTGATACTTCGTTTTCAGAGTAGGCATTCTAAGTTACGCTCCTTTCTCTCAGATTTCAGCGCCGCACTTCTTGCAGACGCGAACCTTCTTGCCGTCAGCCAACAGCTTGTGGGCAGGACGGGTGGGCTTGTTGCACTTGGGGCAGACGCGCTGCACCTTGCAGGCATAGATGGGGGCTTCCTTCTTCACGATGCCGCCCTGCTCAGTCTGGCTGGTAGCCTTCTTGTGCTTAGTGGCGACGTTGACGCCCTCCACAACGACCTTGCTCTCGGAAGGGATGACAGACAGGACCTTGCCCTGCTTGCCCTTATCCTTACCGGAGAGGACGACAACGAGGTCGTCCTTCTTAATGCTGATAGTGTTCATTATTCGGGCGCCCTCCTTAAATCACTTCGGGAGCCAGGGACAGGATCTTCATGAAGTCCTTGTCGCGCAGCTCGCGGGCCACTGGCCCAAAGATACGGGTACCGCGGGGGGTGTTGTCTTCCTTGATCAGAACAGCGGCGTTCTCATCAAAGCGGACATAGGAGCCGTCAGCACGACGGACACCACGCACGGTGCGGACGATAACAGCCTTGACCACATCGCCCTTCTTGACCTGACCGCCGGGAGCAGCCTTGCGGACGGAAGCAACGATGACATCACCGATGTTGCCGTACTTACGCTTGGAGCCGCCCAGCACGCGGATAGTCTTGATTTCCTTGGCGCCGGTGTTATCGGCAACCTTCAGATAGCTCTCTTCCTGAATCATGCTTTCGGCACCTCCTTACTTGGCCTTCTCAACGATCTCGACCACTCTCCAGCGCTTATCCTTGGAGAGAGGACGGGTCTCCATGACGCGGACGCGGTCGCCGACGCGGCACTCGTTGTTCTCGTCATGAGCTTTCAGCTTGTAGGTTCTCTTGACGATCTTCTTGTACAGGGGGTGAGCCACACGGTCGGCGATGGCCACAACAATCGTCTTATCCATCTTATCGGAAACGACCATGCCGACTCTGGTCTTGCGGGAAGAAGTTCTGTTTTCCATAATCAATTTCCTCCTTCAATCAGTCGGCGTTAGAAGCGGTCTGCTTCTCACGGATGATGGTCTTCACACGGGCGATGTCCTTCTTGACATCGCCGATCTTGTTGGGATTGTCGAGCTGGTTGGTGGCGTTCTGAAGGCGCAGGTTAAACAGGTCCTTCTTCAATTCCGCCAGCTTCTTCTCCAGGTCCTCGACGGACATGGCGCGAACTTCGGTAGCCTTCATTACGCTTCACCTTCTTCCTTAGTCACGATCTTGCACTTGACAGGCAGCTTGTGCATAGCCAGACGCAGAGCCTCGCGGGCGACCTCTTCGGACACGCCGGCAATCTCGAACATCACGCGGCCGGGCTTGACCACGGCTACCCAGCTTTCCACGTTGCCCTTACCTTTGCCCATTCGAACCTCAGCGGGCTTGTGGGTGTAAGGCTTGTCGGGGAAGATCTTGATCCAGACCTGACCGCCACGCTTGGTGTAACGGGTCATGGCGACACGGG
>CALEQS010000028.1 GCA_937907975.1 uncultured Clostridia bacterium
CAAGAGCCGCACGGTCTGGACGGGATTTTCCCTCCACTGGTATGCCGACCTCTTCTCGGACACCCGCATTCTGAAAAGTCTCGCCACCACGCTGGAGGTCTCCGTCATTGCCATGATCGTGGCCACCATCCTAGGCACCATGGCCGCCATCGGCTTTGCCAGTATGCGCCGCAAGCCCCGCAGCATCGTCATGGCCATCAACAACATCCCCATGACCAATGCGGACATCGTCACCGGCGTTTCGCTGATGATGCTCTTTGTGTTCGCCTTCGGCGCATTCAACGCCACGCTGGGCAAGGTGTTCGGTATCACCCTGCACACCGGCTTCGGCACACTGCTGCTGGCGCACATCACCTTTGACATTCCCTATGTCATACTCTCGGTCATGCCCAAGTTCAACCAGCTTGACCCCAACCTCTATGAGGCGGCGCTGGATCTGGGGGCCTCCCCCTGGCAGGCATTCCGCAAGGTGGTCCTGCCCGAGCTGATGCCCGGCATTCTGAGCGGTGCCATGCTGTCCTTCACCATGAGCGTGGACGACTTCGTGATCTCCTACTTCACTGCCGGCAGCGGCGCATCCACGCTGGCCATGGAGATCTACGCCATGACGCGCAAGCGCATCTCCCCCGAGATCAACGCTCTGTCCACCCTGATCTTTGCGGTGGTGCTGGTCGCGCTCATCGCGGTCAACATCCACTCCGCCCATCAGGAGCGCGTTCAGCGCAAGAAAGAGCTGGCCTGGAAGCAGGGCTCCTGATCCGGTTTCACTTGTATTTCAAATCCGAAAGGGGATAGATAAATGAAAAAAAAAGTATTTGCCCTCGTGCTCTCTGTGGTTATGGTGATGAGCCTGACCGCCGGTCTAACCGGCTGCGGCAGCAGCAGCGCCGATTCCAAGGGAGAAGTCAACATCTACAACTGGGGCGAGTATATCGACGAATCTTTGCTGGATGAGTTCACTCAGCAGACCGGCATCAAGGTCAATTACACGACCTTCTCCGACAATGAGTCTCTTTACTCCATGCTCTCCAGCGGAACGGCTGACTACGATGTGGTCATTCCCTCCGACTATATGATCTCCCGCCTCATCAGCGAAGATATGCTGGAAAAGCTGGATTTCGACAATATTCCCAATTACAGCTATATCGACGATGCCTACAAGGGTCTGGAATATGACCCCGACAACGAGTACTCCGTGGCCTACACCTGGGGCACCGTCGGCATCATCTACAACACCACCATGCTGGACTATGTGCCCGACAGCTGGAGCGTCCTGTGGGACGAAAATCTGTCCGGCCAGATCCTGATGTTCGACAACAGCCGCGACGCCTTCGGCATCGCGCTGAAGTATCTGGGCTACTCCCAGAACACCACTGACGAGGCCCAGATCAAGGAGGCCGTTGATCTGCTCATTGAGCAGCGCCCCCTGGTGCAGTCCTATGTCATGGATCAGATCTTTGACAAGCTGGAGGGCGGCGAGGCCGCTGTCGGCCCCTACTACGCCGGTGACGCCATCACCATGATCGCCGAAAATCCCGACCTGGCCTTTGTCACCCCCAAGGAGGGCACCAACCTCTTTGTGGATGCCATGTGCGTGCCCAAGGGTGCCGCCAACAAGGAAAACGCCGAGGCCTTCATCAACTTCATGTGCGACCCGGAGAACATGGCCAAGAACATTGAGTTCATCGGCTACTCCTCCCCTTCCAGCGCCGCCCGTGAACTGCTGAGCGACGACCTGAAGAACAGCGAGATCGCCTATCCGGACGCCTCCCTGCTGGCCAAGGATGACACCTTCATCAATCTGCCCCAGGCCACCCTCGACCTGTATGACAGCGAGTGGGTCCGCCTGAGAACCAACAGCTGACAACGCAAGCAAAGCCCGCTCTGACTTTCTGATATGCTCCCTATATAGCAAACAGTGAAATAAAACACTGAAAGCTATATAGG
>CALEQS010000029.1 GCA_937907975.1 uncultured Clostridia bacterium
TGCCAGCCGGTCCGCTCCGACGCGTAAGCCCTTCGCATCCGAAAAATTCACAATTCCCCATTGACTCCGCTCCTCCGCATGGTTAAGATAAGGGGAAAAAGGAGTGATCCCTATGAAGGATAAAAACGATTTGATCAGTGCGGTCGGCGACAAGGTGCGCTCCATCCGCCGCGAGCTGATCCTCATCAACCTGGCACTGATCGCGCTGGGCATACTCATGATGGTCTTTCCCGGCCAGTCCACCGCGATCATCTGCCGCTGCATCGGTGCAGTGCTGGTGATCTGGGGCACGGTGCGGGTCATCGCCTATTTCGCCGTGCAGGAGCGCGTGGTGCTGGGCTCCTTCGGACTGGTGCAGGGCGCCGTCCTGCTGGGCTTCGGCATCTGCTTTCTGGTGCGTCCCGAACTGCTGGCGGGTTTTCTGACCATCGCGCTGGCCATCACCCTGCTGGCCGCCGGCGTGATGAAGCTGCAATACGCCTTGGAAATGGCCACATTACAGGTCCGGTTCTGGTGGATCGAGCTGGTGGGCGCGGTGCTGATGGTGGTGCTGGGCGTCATCGCCCTGTTCTCCCCCTTCGTGGCGGCAGAGACGCTGATGATCTTCCTCGGCGCGTCCTGCATGGTCAGCGGCGTGTGGGATCTGGTATCCGTAGCCGCCCTTTCCGCTCAGGTACGCCGGGCCAAGAGCAAGGCCGCGCAGATCGCGGAAGACGCAAAGCTGCAGGCCGATGCCACCGACGCAGAGTTCTACCATGAGAACTGACAGCTGCTCCGAATTGCGCGCATTGGAGCAGAACACTGCGGACTGTCAATAAAAACGTCCGCTTCTGTTCAGTTAGATCAAAGAGGGACAGGCCCCATAGAAGGCGGGGCCTGTCCCTCTTTTTTGCAGAGAAAACGCTCCCGCCTATCGGCGGGAGCGTTTTCATTGATATTCAGTGCGAAACCGATTACTCCTCGGGATCGATGAACTCGTCGGAATCCATATACTTGACGCACTCCATGCCGGCGATACGGCCGGAGTTGATGGCATAGGACATGGTGGAACCGGGATTGTAGAAGCAATAAGAATCCGCGAACACGGTGGCGGAGTCGGTACCGCAGGAATACAGGCCGGGGATGGGATCCAGATCGTTGTTCAGGACCTGCATGTTCTCATTGACCTGAATGCCGCCCAGAGAACCATAGCCGGAGGGGAAGTGACGGGCCACATAGTAAGGAGCGGTGGTGATGGGCTTCAGGAAACGGTGATCCTTGGTGAACTGCCAGTCATAGCCATTGGCCCAGCCATTGCACATGGCGTTGTACTCCTCGATGGTCTTCTTCAGGTTCTTCAGGTTGACGCCGGTGACCTCGGCGACTTCCTCCAGAGACTGGCACTCAAAGAAGTTGCGCTCGATGTGATCGCCATAGGACACGTCCTTGTCGTCGCTGGCAAAGACGGAGTTCTCCGCGGCGGACTTGGCGCCGGAGAAGTACAGCTCCTTCTCGTAATCCCACTTGTCCATGGTCTTGATGCCATGGTGATAGGTGATATAGTCCAGGCCGTGCTCCTTATAGTACTCGACGATCTTGGAGTCGATGATGGAGATGCCCATGTGCTTCTTCTGCAGCAGCAGGGAGTTACCGGTGTAGGTGGTGTTGTCCATCAGGGCCTCGTTCAGGAAGCGCTTGCCGTCCAGGTTGACCATCAGGTTGGGCTGACGCATGACCTCGGACAGGGTCTTGAACACGTCGGTGGTACCGGGGGTGTTGTAGGTGACCTCCATGTTGACGGGGGCCTTCTTGCCGCCGATGGCCCAGACCATGTTCATGCCGTCGCCGTCCAGGCCGGGGATGCGGAAGGTGAACATATCTTCGCCCCACTTCCAGCCCATGTACTGCTCGATCATGTCAACATTGTTGCCCATGCCGCCGGTAGCCACGATGACGCAGTTGCAGAGGCACTCGATCTCCTCGCCGTCATCGGTGACAGCCAGAACGCCGCGGACCTGGCCCTGAGATCCGGTCAGGATCTCCTTGACAGAGGTGTGCAGCTCGATCTCAACGCCGATCTCCTTGGCATACTCATGGATCTTCTGGATCATGGTAGCGGCGCAGCGTTCGGTGGGCTTGTTGGTGCCGGGAGCCTTGACCATGTGCTGGGTGCAGTGGGAGTTCTTGAAGTACTTGAACACGCCCAGGAACTCAACGCCCATCTTCTGGACCCACTCCACGGTGCTGGCGGACATATTGAACCAGCGGCGCACCAGCTTGGCGTCAGAACGCCAGTGGGTGTACTCCATGAAGAAGTTGAAGGCATCGTCCAGCGTGAAGTCGTTGGTCATGTTCTCCTTCTGAAGCTGGGACTCGATGGCCAGGAAGGCCATGCCCATGTTGGCGGCGCCGCCGACGGTGCCGCTCTTCTCAAAGGCGACAACGGTGCCGCCGCCGGTGGCGTTCAGAGATTCCTGAGCCTGAGTCGCGGCGCACAGGCCGGACATACCGCAGGCAACGACGACGACATCTGCTTCCATCTGTCTCATAGTTAATTCCTCCTGTTACTTTCCTTTTTTATTCCCATAAACTCAAAACCGCATTCCGCGGGAAGAAACAAGGGTCTTCGCTCTCTCGCAAAGTTTTGGCAGATCAGCCTCTGCGGCGGCGGCGTCCGCCGCCGGCGCCGGCACCTGCGCCGAAGCTGCCCACAGGGACAGGATCGGTGGGCACGGGCGGCTTGATGAGGCCAGCCTTCTTGATGGCACCCACCGGGCAGACCGCGGCGAACTCGCCGGTCTTCATGGCCAGCAGATCCTTCTTGATGACGTGGATCATGCCCTCTCCGCCGGCCACCGCGTTCTCCGGGGCCGCGCCGAGGCACTTGCCGCAGCCATTGCACAGCGCCGGATCAATGTACAGCGTGTAGCAGGCGGGGCACTCCATGGCCTTGCAGCGCTTGCGGGTCAGGTGGTCATACCACTCATCATAGTGGGTCTCCAGAGAGGTCTTGATGAGCTCGGCAGTACGGACGCTCAGTTCGCACTCGTTGGCCTTGATGATGAGGTCGCAGATGTCCTTCAGCAGGTCCAGATCCTCCACGCTGCCCCGGCCGTTGGAGATGTCCTCCGGGATCAGGTAGAGCTGATACATACCGTCGCGGCAGAAAGTGCCGTGGCCGCAGATGGCACCGTGGGCCTTGCGGGCGATGCGGGCGGCCTGACAGACCGGGCAGACACCCTCGGCCAGATTGGTGACTTCCTCAATAGCGGGCAGGCCTTCGGCCGTGATTTCACAGATCTTCTTCATAATGCGCTACCCCCTATCAATATTCCGTCCACAGTTTGGTTCGGTGGATCTGCAGACGCAGCGGGCACTTCAGGCACCGCGCCGCCTCAGCCTGAGCCTGCTCCTCGGTGAAGTTGTTGTCCACCTTGACGAAGGAGCACTTGCGCTCGGCACAGGGGGTGATGTTTTCCTTCTGACGGGGCAGCTCGGCAAAGCCCTCGATCCGGCCGATGTAGGGATCGGCAGCGGGAACCTCCACCAGCTTCTCGTCAATATTGCCGTCGCCGCCCAGAATGGCGTCGATCTGCGCAGCCGCCTCGCGGCCGCCGGCAATGGCGGAAATAACGCTCTTGGTGCCGGTGATCACGTCGCCGGCGGTGTAAACACCCTCCACACTGGTCTTGAAGCCAGACTTGCCGGTCTCAGGGTCCACAGGATAGCCGGGGCGGTTGATCTCCAGGCCGAACTCGGCAGTCAGGTTGGTCTTCTGGCCGGAGGCGTAGACGACCACGTCACAGGGCACGAACACCTCGCTGCCCTCCACCTTGTCCACTTCCAGACCGCTGGGGCCGAAGCGGAAGTCGGAGATGGCGAAGCAGTTCAGGCCGGTGACCTTGCCGTTCTCATCGGTGGAGAAGCCGGAGTTGGAGTAGCCGGAATAGAGCTTCACGCCCTCTTCCGCGGCCTGATCGATCTCCTCGTCGTCGGCGGTCATCTGACCCTTCTCACGACTCTCGAGACAGACCACGCTGACCTCGGCGCCCAGACGGACAGCGGAACGAGCCACATCATAGGCCACGTTGCCGCCGCCGTAGACCAGCACCTTGGTGCCGGGGCCGATCTCGGGCGTGGTCTTGGTGCCCATGGAGATGTCGCGCAGCACATCCAGCGCGGTGGCCTCCTGAGCTGGGTTGTGATTCTCCACGGGGATGATCTTGCCCTCGGAAGCGCCCACGGCGACCAGAACGGCGTCGTAGTCAGCCTTCAGGGCCTTCACATCAGTGACGGTCTGGCCGGTGATGATCTTCACGCCGGTCTCGGCGATGACGTCCACTTCCTTCTGCAACTCATCGCGGGGCATACGGTAGGCAGGAATGCCATAGCTCAGCATACCGCCACAGGTGGGATAGCGCTCGATCAGGGTGACGTCATGTCCCTTCTTGGCCAGATAATAGGCCGCGGTCAGGCCGCAGGGGCCGCCGCCCACGACGGCCACCTTTTTGCCGGTGGCGGGAGCGGTCTTGACGTACTGGTCGTGCCAGGACTGAGTCTTGTCATGATGCGCGGCAAAGAGCTTCAAACCCTTGATGTCCACGGCGCCGTTCAGGCCGTTGCGCTTGCACTTCTTCTGGCAGTAGCTGGTGCACACATAGCCCAGAGCCGTCGGGAAGGGGACCTTCTCGCGGATGGTGGCCACAGCGCCGTCATAATCGCCCTTGGCGATCTGGCTGATATACTGCGGAATGTTGATGTGCGCGGGACACTCGGCGGAGCAGGGGATCAAAGCCTCCTCCTTCACCAGATCCTTGCGGAAGGTGCCCTCGCGGTCCTGAAGTGCGCCGGTGGGACATACCTCGATGCAGGCGCCGCAGAAACGGCAGCCGGAGGCGTCCAGCGGCAGGTCGTTCAGCGTGCCGATATAGGTCTCGCCGTCCTTCTTCTGGTAGTCCAGCACCTTGACGCCGCGGACATCCCGGCACATACGCACGCAGCGGCCGCACTGGATGCAGCGCTCCATCTCGCGGTCGATCAGCGGGTTGACGGTGTTGATCTTGGTGGTCTTTTTCGTAACGTGACGCATGCTGGGGTTGACGCTGGCGTTCAGATACTGGAACAGCGCCTGCAGCTCGCAGTTGCCGAAGCTGCGGCAGCCGCCGCAGTCGCCGGGATGGCCCGCGAACATGAAGTTCATGGAGCCGCGGCGCAGCCGGTCCAGCTGCTCCGTCTTGGTCACAACGTGCATTCCCTCAGCCACAGTGGTGGTGCAGCTGGTCACCGGATCAGCGCCGTCGATCTCCACCACGCAGAGCTTGCAGCCGCCCTGGGGCTCCAGATCGGGATGGGAACAGATATGGGGAATATAGATCCCCGCATCCAGCGCGGCATTCAGGACGCTCTGGCCCTCTTCAGCCTCGATCTGGACGTTATCGATCCAAAGTGTTACCTTTCCCACGATATTCTTACCTCACAATTTCTGTTTTTTCTTCCCCGGTGCCCGAGCGGCCCCCTGCCCCTCCGGCATCCGTCATGGAGAATGGCCAAATTCACATTCGGCCACATAATTACGGGTATATTATACATCAACCGTTGTGGAAACGCTACAATTTTTTGTGATGCAAATGATTCTTTTTTCTGCAGCAATGATTCACAGTTGGAATAACAGGTTGCCCCTCCGTTCAGTCATTTTTTCTTGACAGTTTCGGCACCCGGAAACTATAATATATAATGAATTATTATGTTGTAATGGAGATTTTTAAATATGCCACGACAGACTCCAAAGAAAAAAGCATACGATAACGAGGCCATCTCCTCTCTGAAAGGTGCCGACCGGGTGCGCAAGCGCCCCGGCGTTATTTTCGGCTCCGACGGACTGGAGGGCTGCGAGCACGCGGTGTTCGAGATCCTCTCCAACGCCATCGACGAGG
>CALEQS010000030.1 GCA_937907975.1 uncultured Clostridia bacterium
CGTGATCAGGGCGACGCTCTCGCCCAGACCCATACCACAGATGGCGGAAGTGGGGTTCAGCATCTCGCGCATGCCGGGGCCGCCCTTCGGACCCTCATAGCGGATGACCACCACGTCGCCGGGCTTGATGCCTCCGGCGTAGATGACGGCGATGGCCTCCTCCTCGGAGTTGAACACCCGGGCAGGGCCGGAGTGGCGCATCATCTCCGGGGCGACGGCGGACTGCTTGACCACGCAGCCGTTGGGGGCGAGGTTGCCGAACAGCACGGCGATGCCGCCGGTGGCCATGTAGGGGTTATCGATGGGACGGATGGTCTCCGGGTCAAGGTTCTTGGCGTCGGCGATGTTCTCGCCCACGGTCTTGCCGGTGCAGGTGATGAGGTCGGTGCGGATGAGCCCCGCGTCGGCCAGCTCCTTCATGACGGCGTACACGCCGCCCGCGCGATCCAGATCCTCCATGAAGGTGGGGCCGGCGGGGGCAAGGTGGCAGAGGTTGGGGGTCTTGGCGTTGGCCTCGTTGACCATGTTCAGGTCAATGTCGATGCCGCACTCATGGGCGATGGCGGGCAGGTGGAGCATGGTGTTGGTGCTGCAGCCCAGCGCCATATCGATGATCTCCGCGTTGTGGAAGGCCTCGGCGGTCATGATGTCCCGGGGACAGATGTTCTGCTTCAGCAGCTCCATGACCTGCATACCGGCCTGCTTGGCCAGACGGATACGGGCAGAGTAGGGGGCGGGGATGGTGCCGTTGCCGCGCAGACCCATGCCGATGGCCTCGGTCAGGCAGTTCATGGAGTTGGCGGTGTACATACCGGAGCAGCTGCCGCAGGAGGGGCAGGCGTTCTCAATGTACTCCTCCACGCCGTCCTCATCCAGCGTACCGGCATGGTAGGCGCCCACAGCCTCAAACATATCGCTCAGGCAGGTGCGCTTGCCATTGGACAGATGGCCGGCCAGCATGGGGCCGCCGGAGACAAAGATGGTGGGGATGTTGATGCGGGCGGCGGCCATCAGCAGGCCGGGCACATTCTTGTCGCAGTTGGGGATCATGACCAGTGCGTCAAACTGATGGGCAATGGCCATGCACTCGGTGGAGTCGGCGATCAGATCGCGGGTGACCAGAGAATACTTCATGCCGATGTGGCCCATGGCGATGCCGTCGCACACGGCGATGGCGGGGAACTCGATGGGGGTGCCGCCGGCCATGCGGACACCGGCCTTGACGGCCTCGGAGATCTTGTCCAGATTCATGTGGCCGGGCACGATCTCATTCTTGGAACAGACGACACCGACCAGCGGCCGGGCCTGCTCCTCGGGCGTCAGGCCCAGGGCGGCAAAGAGGGAGCGGTTCGGGGCGCGGTCAACGCCCTTGGTGACGTTATCAGAACGCATAGGGATAACCTCCGTGTAGTCAAAGTAAAAATTCCTATATTCGGGGACAGACAGAAAACTTGGAGAGCGGCTCCAGTCCTTCTGTCCGCCCTCGGAACAGATAAAGGAAAGCCCCGGCGGACGGGCAGTGCCCGCCCGCCGGGGTGCGTATTACGAGCTTAGTTGAACCGGCTTACTTGGAAGCGGCGTCCAGATCGGCGTCGCCGGTGCCGTTGTTCTTCCACAGCATGTTCTCGCGCAGGTACTCGCCCACGGTCTCCATGGGGTGCTTGGCCAGCGCGGCACGCTTGGAGTTGAAGAAGGTGCGGCCATTCTTGTTCTCGGCGATCCAGCGGCCGGCGAAGGAGCCGTCCTGGATGTCGCTCAGAACAGCGCGCATGTTGGCCTTGACCTGCTCGTGATCAATCACGCGGGGGCCGGAGACATACTCGCCGTACTCAGCGGTGTCGGAGATGGAGTAGTTCATGGCAGCCACGCCGCCCTTGTTGATCAGGTCAACGATCAGCTTCATCTCGTGGATGCACTCGAAGTAAGCGTTCTCGGGAGCATAGCCGGCCTCGCACAGGGTCTCAAAGCCGCACTGCATCAGATCGATGACGCCGCCGCACAGGACGGTCTGCTCACCGAACAGGTCGGTCTCGGTCTCGATGTCCATGGTGGTTTCCATGATACCGGCACGGGCACCGCCGATGCCGGCGATGTAAGCCAGAGCGATGTTCTTGCAGTTGCCGGTGGCATCCTGCTCAACGGCGACCAGGCAGGGCACGCCCTGACCGATCACATACTGACCGCGGACGGTGTGGCCGGGGCCCTTGGGGGCAGCCATGAACACATCGACATCAGCGGGAGGAACGATCTGCTTGTAGCGGATGTTGAAGCCGTGGGCGAAAGCCAGGGCGTTGCCGGCCTCCAGGTTGGGGGCGACGGACTCCTTGTAGATGTCAGCGGCGCGCTCGTCGTTGACCAGCATCATGATGATGTCAGCCTTTTTGGAGGCCTCGGCGACAGTGTAGACCTCGAAGCCGTCCTTCTCAGCCTTGTCCCAGCTCTTGCCCTTGCGCAGGCCGACAATGACCTTGCAGCCGGAATCGCGCAGGTTCTGAGCGTGGGCGTGACCCTGAGAACCGTAGCCGATGACGGCGATGGTCTTGCCATCCAGATAGCTCAGATCGCAGTCCTGAGCATAGTACATCTTAGCATTCATTTCATAGCAGCTCTTGTCCATGATGATAATCTCCTTTTCATTTTGCAGACAGCCCCGGTCGGGGCGGCCGATGAACATATTTCATCCCTAAGATTCTACCGCGTTTCCGCGCCGGAATCAAGTAGGCAGTTGTGTGATCGGGCGG
>CALEQS010000031.1 GCA_937907975.1 uncultured Clostridia bacterium
ACGACCTGCTGGGGGCGGCTCATAACTGCTCCTCCGTGCTGGGCAAGGGCCCCGGCGTCAAGGTGATGGACAGTTCCGTCATCTGCCAGCCCGAGGTGGTGCGCTGGATGAACGATGTGGCCGAGCGGGCCAATATCGCCGTTCAGCAGGACATTATGCGCGGCGGCGGCACTGATGCGGGTGCGATCCTGCCCACCCGTTCCGGTGTCTACGCGGGCGGCATCTGCATTCCCTGCCGCTATACCCATTCTCCCATTGAGGTCTGTGACCTCTCCGATATTGAGCGCAGCGCCTGCCTTGTGGCGGCTCTGGCAGAAAGTGAGTTTCCCGCATGAGTTTGCAGCTTTCAGAAAAAGTACTCGCGCTGGCCGCCGAGGCCCAGTCCGGCCTGGCGGAGCAGTTTGCCCGCATTGATGCCATTGCGGAGGAGAACACCCGCAAGGTGCTTGCCGCCTTCCAGAATCACCGCGTGGCCGAGAGCTATTTTGCCGGCACCACCGGCTATGGCTACGACGATCAGGGCCGGGATGAGCTGGACAAGATCTATGCCGAGATCTTCGGCACAGAGGAGGCGCTGGTGCGCATCCAGTTTGTCAACGGCACCCACGCCATCACCTGCGCGCTTTTCGGTGCAGTCATGCCCGGTGATACGCTGGTCTATGCCGTGGGCGCCCCCTATGACACCCTCCAGAGCGTGATCGGCACCACCGGTGACGCCCGGGGGACTCTGCTGGATTACGGCATCAAGTACAAGGAAGTCGGCCTGAAGAACAATGCGCCGGACAAGGAGACGCTGGCCGAGGCTGTGCGCGATCGCTCTGTTAAAGCAGTGGTCATCCAGCGCTCCAAGGGCTATTCCACCCGTGCTACGCTCTCCGTGGCGGAGATCGGCGAGCTGGCCAAAATCGTCAAGGACAACAATCCCAATGCCGCTGTGCTGGTGGATAACTGCTACGGCGAGTTCGTGGAGACGCTGGAGCCCACTCAGGTGGGCGCAGACCTTGTGGTCGGATCCCTCATTAAGAACCCGGGCGGCGGACTGGCCCCCACTGGCGGCTATATCGCCGGACGCGCCGATCTGGTGCAGGCGGCTGCCCAGCGGCTCACCGTGCCCGGCATCGGCGGTGAGTGCGGCTGCACTATGGGTAATAACCGCGCCCTGTATCAGGGCCTCTTTATGGCCCCTCATGTCGTGGCCCAGGCGGTCAAGACCGCTGTGTTTGCCGCAAAACTCATGGAGCTTCTGGGCTATGAGACGGAGCCGAGAAGTGACCAGGTCCGCCATGACATCATCCAGATGATCTCTCTGAATACCCCCGAGGCAGTCTGCAAATTCTGCCGTGGCATCCAGAGCGGCTCTCCTGTGGACTCCTATGTCACGCCGGAGCCCTGGGCCATGCCCGGCTATGACGATCAGGTCATCATGGCCGCCGGTGCCTTCATTCAGGGCGCATCCATTGAGCTGTCCGCCGATGCCCCCATGCGGCCGCCGTATACGGTCTACCTGCAGGGCGGCCTGACCTATGAATCCGGCAAGACCGGTATTCTTCTGGCGGCAGAAGAACTGCTGAAGTAACCAATGCGCCGCTCCCGCATAGAATGTATGGGGGAGTGGCGCGTATGAGACGACGAAGAAAATGCCCCAGAATGCCAGGGCGTGTATCAACACGCACGCAGCTGCTGGTCAGCATCTGTGCAGGGCTTCTGCTGGGCGGCATGGTGATCTGGATATTGAATACCCGGTTCCGGCCCGCACTCATCACGGTGGTGAGCGACCATCTGTCCAACCAGATCTCCGGGCAGATCTGCGACGTGGTGAACGATGTGCTGACAGAGGAGGGCATTTCCTATGACACCATCTGCACCGTACGTTATGACGCTTCGGGCCGGATCGCCGCTTTACAGACGGATATGGCCCGTATGGCGCTGCTGCAGAACACGATCACGACTGACGTGGCGCAGGAGTTTGACAACAGTTTGATCGCGGAGCGGGTCAGCGTGCCGGTGGGAAGCCTTCTGCCCGGCTTCCTGTTCTCCGGCCGCGGCCCGTCGGTCTCCGCCCGGGTCATGACCGTGGGCAATATCTCCGCCGGATTTGACAATGAATTCACCGCGCAGGGGATCAATCAGACCCTCCATCGGGTGGTGCTGACCGTCACAGCGGAATTGAGCCTGCTCCTGCCCGGCGGCGTCTACACCTACACGGACGAGACGAAGATGGTGCTGGCGGAAACCGTTCTGCTGGGGCAGGTGCCGGAGAGCTACAGCAATTTCAGTCAGTTCGATTCCCTTGAGGAGGCTTACGAGGCCAAGTATCACTACGCGGCGAAAGAGAAATGAGGTACACCTATGGATGAATTGCAGCGCATCAGCGACCTGCGCAGTCAGCTCAACGAGTGGAGCCACCAGTATTATGTGCTGGATGCCCCTACGGTCTCCGATTATGACTATGATATGGCTCTGCGGGAGCTGGAGCAGCTGGAAGACAAACACCCGGAGACGATCACCCCGGATTCACCCACTCAGCGTGTGGGCGGCGAGGCGCTGACCTCGTTTGCACCGGTGCATCATCCTGTGCCGCTGGAGTCCCTCCAGGATGTGTTCTCCGATGGGGAGATGCTGGAGTTTATTGACCGGATCGCCGCGGGAACGGAAAATGCGGCCTTTATCGTAGAGCCCAAGGTGGACGGATTGTCCATCGCGCTGGAATACGAGAACGGCGCATTTGTCCGGGGGGCGACCCGGGGGGACGGACAGACTGGTGAGGACGTGACGGAGAATCTGCGCACCATCCGTTCCATTCCCATGCGCCTTGAGGGCGCGCCTGAGCGGCTCATTGTCCGGGGCGAGGTATTCATGCCCAAGTCCGTGTTTCGGGCCATCAACGAGCAGAGAGAGCTCAATGGCGAGAATCTGCTGGCCAACCCCCGTAACGGTGCCGCCGGCTCTCTGCGCCAGCAGGATCCGAAGGTGGCGGCCAAGCGGCGGCTGGATGTGCAGATCTTCAATATCCAGCTTATGGAAGGCCGGGAACCTTTCGCCACCGACAGCGCTGCACTGGACTGGCTGGAGACGCTGAAATTCAAGGTGATCCCCCGAAAGGTATTCCGTACGGGGCAGGAGATTTTGGAATGGATCCACGGCATCGGCGATGACCGGGATCAGTTCACCTTTGATATTGACGGCGCCTGCGTCAAGCTGGACGATCTGACGGCCCGGGCGGAGTTTGGAAGTACGGCCAAATTTCCCCGCTGGGCGGCGGCTTATAAGTATCCGCCGGAGCAGAAACCCTCTGTGGTGCAGGATATTGTCATTCAGGTGGGCCGCACGGGTGTGCTGACCCCCAAAGCAAACCTGTCTCCGGTGCGTCTGGCGGGCACAACGGTCACAAATGCCACGCTGCACAATCAGGATTTTATTTCTGAAAAAGATATTCGCATTGGCGACACCGTCATTGTCCAGAAGGCGGGGGAGATCATTCCAGAAATCGTCTCCGTGGTACTGGAAAAGCGCCCGGAGGGGACGGTGCCCTATCATATTCCGGATCACTGCCCGGTCTGCGGCGCACCGGTGCGGCGAGATCCGGACGGTGCGGCCATCCGCTGTACCGGCGCGGAGTGCCCGGCCCAGCTGCTACGCAACCTGACCCACTTCGCTTCCCGGGATGCCATGGATATTGAGGGCCTTGGCCCGGCGGCGGTGGAGAACCTTGTCGGCGCGGGCCTCATCAAGACCCCGGCAGATCTATACCGGCTCAGGGTGGACGACTTGGTCGGGCTGGATCGCATGGGGAAGAAGTCAGCCGAAAATCTGATTGCTTCGATCGAAAAGTCCAAGTCTCAGGGCATGGCCCGCCTGCTCTATGCCTTCGGCATCCGTCAGGTGGGGCAGAAGGCCGCCCAGGTGCTGGCTCGCCAGTTCGGCAGTCTGGACCGGCTGATGGAGACCACACAGGAGGAGCTGACCCAGGTCAGCGACGTAGGCGGCATCACAGCGGACTATCTGGTGAGCTGGTTTGCGGATCCCCAGTCCCGGCACCTGCTGAGTGCTCTGCGTGCGGCGGGGGTCAGCTTTGAGAGCACGGAAGCTCCGGTGGGCGATAAATTTGCCGGTAAGACCTTTGTAGTTACTGGCACGCTGGAGCATTTCAGCCGCAAAGAGGCCGAGGAGGCCATCACTGCACTGGGCGGGAAGGCCTCTGGCTCTGTCTCGAAAAAGACCAGTTACGTTGTTGCAGGCGAGGCGGCGGGCAGTAAGCTCACCAAGGCCCAGTCCCTCGGTGTCCCGGTACTCACTGAGACGGAATTTATGGCCATGCTGGAAGAAAACTGAATAAAGAACAAGCCTGAGCTTTCTATGAAAGCTCAGGCTTGTTCTTTTAATTTTCCTGTTCCAGAACTGCATTTTTGGCCACGGACGACCAGTTGGACTTGTTCCAGATGTCGCCATGCACCTTATACCAATCGCCAGGCAGGAACTGCGTACCGTTGTTGACCTCGGTGTTCCATGCGGACGAGCGGAGAATGTACTGATCGTGCGCGGTCTTGTCATCGCTGTTGATGGCATTTCCTGTGAAGGGGTTGACCGGGTTTTCGATCAGTCCGTCCGTTGCCAGCGTGGGCACATCGGCGTTGGTCATGAAATCATCAGAGACAGTGAACCCTGTTGCGTTGAAATCCTTGACCATGAGCAGGGCATTGCAGCCCAGTGCGTCGAAGTTCCGGTTGGAGTACATATCGTCGAACTGCCACATCTCGCGGCCGTGGTCGGATACCAGAATGATGCGGGTGTTGTCGTAGACGCCGTTTTCCTTCAGATAGTCAAACCAACGCCCCAGCTGGAGCAGTGTCGCCATATTGACCTGATAGTGGGAATATTGATAAGCGCTTTCCACCTCCATGGTTCGGCCATCCAGCGTGAAGCGGTCAGTGTGCTGAGCGTCAAACTCCGTATTGTCAACGGTGGGAGAGGGCACATACTCCGGTTCCTGCAGCAGTGTGGGCTCATGGGCGGTCTCATTGTCCATGACCAGCAGATTGCTGCTGCTGTCCTCGGAAATACGGGTGATGTCGGACAGATGCACAAGCGTGCTGTAAGAGTTCAGAAATGTGTCGTTCATACCGGAGGCGGTGTGGGCGCTGGAGGCAGTCTGGCCGTTCGGAACGCTGGTGTTGTAGTTGGCGTTGTCATAGATCGTGGGTTGGAACATGAGCGGCGCGGCCTTGGTCAGACCAAAGAAGAAGAAATTCCGCTTGTTGTTCCGAATAAACGCCTCCCGCTGCTCGGGCTCGACAAACTTTCCCTTTGTATTGTAAGCGGTGGTGTTGGGGCAGTCGTCATAAATGCTCAGATCCGGGATCCAGCTGTATCCGGCATAGGGGGGATCGAATACGGTGACATCATAGCCGTTCTGGCCGAACAGCATGGGCATGACCCGCAGAGCTTCGTCTTGTTTATCTTTCAGCAGGGTGTCAGAACGCTGATTCATTTTGGCGGGAGTGTACTCATAACCGCCGAACAGGGGAGGAGTACCAAAGTTGGTGCTTTTGCCAAAGGAAATGGTGTTTGGGTAGTCTGTAAAGCCGGAGAACTGTTCCTTCAGTTCGGGCTTTTCGTTGAAGATGTACGGCATATAGGCTCCCACACTGCGGTCCAGCATGAGCACCACTACATTCTTTCCGTTTTTACTCAGCGTAAATTCCGGCTGGCTGGCGGCCGTGGCTTCGGGTGTGGTGATCTGGTTGATGGAGCTGCAGATGCCGGTCACGTTGACCGCACTCATGCAGGCCAGCGCGAGAATGCCGACTGTCAGGATGCCGGGAACGCGCTTGCTCCATCGCATGACGATGAGCCAGAGCGCAATGGCCAGCAGGATCACGACGATGGTGTTGAGTGTCTGCTCAGAGTCGCTGAACCACATACCGGCGATGTATTTCAGGCTGGAGGACAGTGTGCCCAGGTGCTTTCCGAAGCACATATAATCTACAATGGAGATGCCGCACAGCACCCAGAACACCCGTTCAAACATCACTTTGCCTTTCGGGCTGGCCAGTCCGTAGAAGATGCCCGCCCAGACCACGAACAGGCCGAAGGCGAGGCAGCTGGCGCTGACCAGATACCATCCGGGGTGATAGAACAGGTTCAGGTCCACAAACTCCTGCGGAGATGCCTTGATGACCGCGGATGGGATGAGCAGACCGGTCAGCAAGGCAAGGAAGATGCCGGCGCTGAAAAACAGCTTTTTATTCGGCGTGACCTCTTTGACCGTGCGCTTTCCACCGATGAGTCGGGACAGCACCAGTACCCACAGCGGCTGGATCTGCAGCAGTACACCCAGCGCGATAAAGTAATTCCGGGAGGGCGCAGCGTAAAAGCAGAAGCCGCACATTGCGAGCGCAATGCCCGAAAGGCTGGAGAGCACACAAAGGATCTGCTTGGAATGCTTTAGCTTATAGAAAATGGTCTTGATCAGCGAGAAGAGGTTGTTCAGCGTCCAGTAAAACACCAGTCCGGAAGGAGAGGTGTAGAGGAAGAACAGGAAGAAGATCGCCATGGTGTAGAGCTGGATCTTCGTTTTCAGCAGACTTCCCTTGGTGAAGATGACGCAGGAGATCAAATTTATGCCGGTCATAATGAGGGGCAGCACATTGATCGTCAGCCCTGCGATGACCAGCAATCCATCCGGTCGGCCCAGATCGGCGATGGGGCCGAAAGAGACGCCGTGGAGCAGCTCCAGGCCGGAGAGAAATCGGTAAGCCGCGATAAAGAATGGGATCTCCAGGAAAAGGGAAGTGGCCCCCTTCAGAACGTAGGTGGGCTTGTAGTCGTTCTGGCGGTAGAACGTCTGAAGAATCATCATCCGTTCATCGCCTTTGTAGGTTTTCTTGATATGGGTTAGACCCTCATGAAGCCGCAGTTCTGTCTGACGTTCCTCTTCCTGCATAGCATCCGCCTTGCGGTAGAGGGGAAGCACCAGAAAGTTCATGGCAAGGCTGAGTGCGATAATGGACAATCCAGGGTTGCCTATAATCCAATCGGCGGCCGCGTAGACGAGTTCAAAGAACAGCTGGAGAGGCTGGATCAGTAGGGTATATAAGATATTCAGAAATGACATTATGCCTCGCCTCCTTCTGCGCCATTCAGCTCTTTGAGCTTGTTGATCAGATAGTCTGCCGCCCGGACGGCACCTTCGCCCGGGTGCTCCCAGGTTTCAGCGCGGATCTCATCGCGACCGGCGGCGTAACACGGATCGGTCAGGCAGGCGTCGATCATCTCTTTCAGCCGGTCCATATTGTCCGGTGTCAGCTTTTGACCGATGCGGGGAAGAGCCCCAAAGGTCCAGTAATCCTTTTTCAGCCACCAGGCATCGTAGGGAGAGGTGTCAAATTCAGTATCTGCATAAATGACCGGTTTGTTGTAGACCAGTGAGAAGTCAAATACCACGCCGGAGAAGTCAGAGATCAGCAGATCGGAGCGGCGGAGTACCTCATAGTTGTCAGGATCACGGTTCCACTCCAGCTGGCTGGAAGCTGGATAGCTCTGCATGAGCTTGTCCATCATTTCTTTTTCTGCCGTGAAGGACTGAGGGTGGGGGCGGATCACAATGTGATAGCCGGTATCCAGCAGAACGTCGATGATCTTGCCGCCAAACTTTTTGAAGATAGCACTCTCGCCCCAGGAGGGAGCCAGCAGGATGGTGCATTCGTGGGGCGGCGCACTTCCGTCGGCGGCCAGTCGGGCGGCCATGTCATCCATGTAGGGAATGCCAATCTTGACCAGCTCCTTTGGGGGCAGGTGCCGCAGTTCTTCCAGTGCCCGCACATCGTCGACCTGATACTGGCCGGAGAGCAGGAGCGCATCATAGTAGTCGATGCCAAAGCTCTTGTAGCCGATTACATCGCTGGCCGCATGGAGCATATGGACGTACCAGTTCACCTGATGGGAGCGCTTCCACTGGTAGACATCCAGTCCCGGCGTGCTGGAGAGCACAATGGAGGCGTTCAGAAAGTTCAGCTTGGCAAAGGCCTTGTTGCCGCTGCCGATAAATTCCGCCTGAATATGCGGAAATTCATTGCTGAGAGCCGGGTCATCCTCTGACGCGGTCATATAGACCACGTCTACCCCTCGCTTGTCCAGCTCCCGGCAGACTGGCTTGAATACACTCCAGTAGCGTTTGTCATCCGAGAAAATAACGATAGGCAGCTTGTTCTGGTCGGTTTCCACCTTCTTGCCGCCACTCAAAAGAAAACGCAGCTTGAGCCACCAGCTTTTCAGCAGATAGGTCACTGCGCTGATAATGCCGATCAGAATGGC
>CALEQS010000032.1 GCA_937907975.1 uncultured Clostridia bacterium
TCCTTGCCGCCGCCCATGGCGGAGTCGGGCTTGCCGCCGCCGCTGCCGCCGCAGATCTTGGTGACATTCTTGATGATCTCGCCCGCCTTGATGCCAGCCTTCACTGCAGCCTTGCCGCAGACAGCCAGGAAGGTGATTTTCTCGCCGTTGATGCTGCTCAGCACGGCCACCACATTTTCCTCCTTGTCCCGGAGGAAATCACCGATCTTGCGCAGAGCATCTGCGCCGGTATCGTTCAGGGTGGCAGTCAGCACCTTCATGCCGCCCACGTTCTTGGCAGAGAGCAGGTAGCGGTCCGCCTCGCCCAGCATCTCGCGGTCTTTGTAGTGCTCCACTGCGTGGCGCAGGTCGCGGATCTCGCTCAGGGCTGCCTCCACGCGCCCGGCCAGCTCAGCGGGCTTGACCTTCAGCATGGCGGCCACATCCTGCACCTCATGCTCCATATCGGTCATGGTGCGCAGACTCTCGCGGCCGGTAGTGGCCTCGATGCGGCGCACGCCGGAGGCGACGCTGCCCTCACTCTTAATGTGGAACGCGCCCACCATGGCGGTGTTGGCCACATGGGTGCCGCCGCAGAACTCCATGGAGTAGTCCTGATCGTTCTCGTCCTTCATGCGTACGACGCGGACGGTGTCGCCGTACTTCTCGCCGAACAGAGCCATGGCGCCCAGCTTTTTGGCCTCGTCAATACTCATGACATCGGTGACCACGTCGCCGCCGGCCAGCACTGCGTGGTTGACCAGCTGTTCAATGCGGAACAGCTCCTCGGGAGTGACGGCGGAGAAATGGGTGAAGTCAAAGCGCAGGCGGTCAGGCTCGTTCAGAGAGCCGGCCTGATGGACGTGGTCGCCCAGCACGGTCTGCAGTGCCTTCTGGAGCAGATGCGCGGCGGAGTGGCTGCGGCAGATGGCCTTGCGGCGCTTGACGTCGATGGAGGCAATGACGGTATCGCCCACGCTGAAGGAGCCGGACTTCACCACGCCGTAGTGCATATACTTGCCGCCCTTGTTTTTCTGGACATTGGTCACCTCAAACTCGGCCTCACCGCAGATGATGGTGCCGTGGTCGGCCACCTGGCCGCCCATCTCAGCATAGAACGGAGTCTGATCCAGCACCATAATGCCCTCGACGCCGGCACCGATGGTATCCTGCATCTCCTCCTCAGAGATCAAAGCCAGCACCCTGCCCTCAGCAGTATTCTGGGTGTAACCGAGGAACTTGGTCTCAGGCATATCCTTGCCGAACTCAATGCCGGCCCAGCCCAGGTCGCCCAGCGCCTCACGGGCCTTACGGGCGCGCACGCGCTGCTCCTCCATCAGCTTCTGGAAGGCATCCTGATCCACGGAGAGTCCCTCATCCTCGGCCATCTCCAGCGTCAGGTCGATGGGGAAACCATAGGTGTCGTACAGTTTGAAAGCGTCTGCACCGGAGAACACACGCTCCCCCTTGGCCTTATGCTCAGCCAGCATATCGGCGAAGATCTTCAGGCCGCCGTCGATGGTCTTGGCGAAGTTCTCCTCCTCAGACTGGATGACCTTGGTGATATAAGCCTGCTTCTCCCGCAGTTCGGGATAGTGGCGCTCATTCTCGTGGATCACCGTGTCGCACACTTCATAGAGGAAGGGCTTGTTGACACCCAGCAGTTTGCCGTGGCGGGCGGCGCGGCGCAGCAGGCGGCGCAGAACGTAGCCGCGGCCCTCGTTGGAGGGCAGAACGCCGTCGCTGATCATCATGACGGAAGCACGGATATGGTCGGTGATAATGCGCAGGGAGACATCCACCTTGTCGCTGTCTCCGTAATGGGCGCCGGTGATGCGGGAGACGTGGTTGGTGATGTTCATGACCGTGTCCACATCAAACAGGGAGTCCACATCCTGGCAGATGACGGCCAGACGCTCCAGGCCCATGCCGGTGTCGATGTTCTTCTGCACCAGCTCAGTATAGTGGCCCTGACCGTCGTTATTGAACTGGGAGAACACGATGTTCCAGACTTCCATATAGCGGTCGCAGTCGCAGCCCACGGTGCAGCCGGGCTTGCCGCAGCCGTACTTCTCGCCGCGGTCATAGTAGATCTCGGAGCAGGGGCCGCACGGGCCGGAGCCGTGCTCCCAGAAGTTGTCCTCCTTGCCGAACTTGAAGATGTGGTCAGCGGGCACGCCGATCTCGTCGTGCCAGATGTGCCAGGCCTCGTCATCGGCAGGGGTGGTCTCATTGCCGGCAAACACAGAGGGATAGAGACGGTTGGGATCCAGGCCCACCCACTCGGGGCTGGTCAGGAACTCCCAGGCCCATGGAATGGCCTCGCGCTTGAAGTAGTCGCCGAAGGAGAAGTTGCCCAGCATCTCAAAATAGGTGCCGTGACGGGCGGTCT
>CALEQS010000033.1 GCA_937907975.1 uncultured Clostridia bacterium
GTCGATCTTCAGCTGCATTTCGTCCAGCTTCTGGACCAGTTCTTCGTTTGTCATAGTAATTACCTCCTCAGGTGAATTGATATTGCAATGCATCAGTCTCTGTTTCAGGTACGCTAACCGTCAAACAGAGAGGAATGTCCCTTGTTGAAATTGGCTCCATAGAAGCGGCCGTCTTCCTCGACTACGCCGAAGAAGGTCAGGTCGCAGTCGTGCGGGAACGTGTTGAAAAACAGATACTTGTCATCCACCACATGGCCCCACTTGAAAGAGGAGCAGCCGTGATCGTCGCCGTCCAGCGTGCCGGTGATCTGGCCGTCCGGTGCAACATGGATGTCCGGCACAATATAGCGTTCCCAGATTGGGGGGCGCATTGTGCAGCAATAAGTTCCGGAAAGTGTCATAAATTTTCCTCCTTGTTCCCATGGTTCCGTCCAGCAGTGCCGCAATGGCCTGCTGAACCTCGTCCTGTCCCCGCAGATACAGCGCGCACCATGCTCTGCGTCGGACACCTCCAGCCAGTTTTTCTGGCCGGAGTAGCTATCATATACCGTCTTGGAAAATTCAGCAGGCAGATAGCTGTCCGCTCCTCCGGCCAGAAACACCGCCGGAAGGTCCGCCTTCTGAACTGTTGTCATCAAATCCACATCATCCAGCCCATAGCCGGCCGTCCGCTCTATTTTAGAATCAATGAGATTCAGCGGTGGGAAGGTGGGCAGATGGAACCAGTTGCCCATCTCATACCGAGCCAGTTCCCGGAGAGAGCCAAAGGCGCTCTCCGCCACGATGCCGCTTACCCGTGCATTCAGCAGCCCATTGCCCGCCGCGGTCAGCACCGCGCCGGTGCCCATCCCCACACCGTGGAGATAGATCTGGCGGCTGCCCAGCGTGTCGGCGGCATAGTCCGCCCAGGCCGCTACATCAAACTGCTCGAACAGGCCATAGCCCAGATAATCTCCCTCGCTGTCGCCGCTGGTGCGGACATCCGTAAGCAGCACGTTGCACCCCTGCGCCTCATACCAGGGCGCATAGAGAAAATCGCCGGTGCTGTTCACCGCGTAGCTCTGGAATACGATGCCCGTACGGTCAAAGCCGCAGTCATAGTACAGGCCGTGCAGCTTTGTGCCGTCCTGAGAGGCCACATCACAGCGGTCAGCCAGATGCCGGTTCCTCCAGGAGTCGTACTGCTCCTGGAGAGGCTTGAGCTCGTCGGAGACCGCCGTACCGACGGACAGACGGCTGTTGCTCTCGATGATCTCGGCGGCGTTCTCATCGTTGTAGGCAACGAAGGCGTCGTAATAGGCATTGGTCAGCGCCCGTCCCCACCAGCAGATGACAAAGATCAGGATGGCGGCCACCAAGATGCCATAAGTGATGTTCTGCTTCCGGCTGTGCGTCCGCTCCCGCGGCTTGCCGCTGTGGAAGGGAAGCGTGATTTTTTTCATCTTCGTCCCCCTCCTCACATGGCGATCTGCATTCCGAAGAGCTCTTCACCTGAATGCTCTGCTCCTGCTCATCGAGATATGCCTCCACCCGCTCATCCAGCAGCTGCTGCTGAGCGGCCAGCACCGCCGCGGATGCACCGGAACTGCAGTAGTAGACCACCCACACGCCGTCGTCCGTCACGCTGGTGGTGACGTCTCCACCCTTGCGGGCCGGATCAAACAGCCAGCTGTCCAGCGACTCTGGCAGCGTGCCCTTCTGTACGCCGTCCATTTCGCCGCCGTCTGCGGCGCTGTCGTGCTCAGAATAACGTGCGGCCAGATCGGCAAAGGCCGTCTCATCACCGCCGTTCTCCGTCCAGCGCTCCATCAGCAGATCTGCGCGCGCCTGCATATCGTCCAGCTGAGCATCCCCGGTCTCGCCGGTAAAGCGGTCCTTCGCCGGTGCAAAGTAGACCACCCGGATATTCGCCGTGCAGTAGTTATCCAGCTCCGGATGCTCCGCTGCATAGGACTCGGCCTCTGCCTGCGTCGGGTCACGGCCGCGCGCACCGCGTCTGCGCCCGTCTCCCGCAGCAGCTGCTTTTTGTAGTTGGCAGCAGTCACGCTGTAGCCATAGTAGGAACGGACATAGTCGTCCAGCTTGATCCCGCTTTCCGCGCATTCGGCGTCCGCATCCGCCAGCCGCTGGTCGTACTCGGACAGGTCCTCCGCGTTCAGGGAGACCCCGTACTCTTCCGCCAGCGACAGCAGTGCCTCGGTCTGCCGCAGCGTTTCCTCGGCCTGAATGCGAAAGTAATCCTCCCAGGTCTGGCCGTTTTCCCGCGTCTACTTGTCCAACGGACGGCTGGTGTCCAGTCCGAGGGCATCCAGCTCATCATAGTGCGCATCCACATAGTCGAGATAGCTCTCGTAGTACCAGTAATTGAACTGGGCGGATGTGTATTTTGTCTCCCCCACCGACAGGGCGGGAACAAACCGCTGCAAAATGCCTCCATACAGCAGGATCAAAAACAGGATCAGCGGCAGAAAGACAAGATAACGCGGCAGATGTGCAAGGCGCTTTTTCATGGATGCCCCTCCAATATTGCTTCAGATTTCCGTCACTCGGCGCTTATTCCTCCACAGGAATGGTATCGCCGATCTTATATTCGTCGCAGTTCGTCACACAGCAAACGTACTCCGGCGCCTCATGGAAGCGGATAAAAAAGGCCTTGGCCGTATCCGCATAGGCCAGCGTGGCATTGATGGCCATCGGGTGGGTCATCAGGCCGGACAGCAGCATCACCTTACCCGGCTCAACGGCGGGCACCGTGACCAGAGGCATCTTATCCACATCAAACAGATGGGGATCGCCGTCGGCCTTGACGGCCAGATAAATGCGGTCATCCTTCACGGTCGGCTCAGAGTAAAGGTCGCAGGTCGGGCTCTTCTCACCGATGCGGAAGGGCGCGTGATAGGCGTTGAACATGCCCTTGGGGCCAACATTCATAAAGCACACGGCCGGACGGATGGCGGCGGCAAAGGCGGCGATCATCCAGGTGGGGCAGTGATTGATAAACTTGACCACGCTCTGACCCGCGCTGCGCTCCTTGACCTCAGCTACGGCCTTGGGCAGTGCGGAGGGTTCCCAATGATAGTCACGGGCAACAAAGGTGCCGTCGGGCTTGTAGACGTCCTCCATCTGCATATCATAGCGCTCTGCCTTCTCGTTGACGTCAATCACAACGGGAATTTTTTCATTTGCACTCACAACAGATCATCCTTTCTTGGGGTGCGCCGGGGAAACGGAGGGCCGTTTCCCCGGCAGAGAGTTGAAGTTTGATTAGTAGAACAGGATCGCCATTGCCACGCCGACCAAGCTGAAGATCACGGGGATGCAGACTGTCAGCACGAACACATGCCATAGGACTCCTTGTGGGTGGTCTGGAACATCGCCTTTGAGACCCTGGGGGGCGTTGTGGAAAAGAAGCCGGAGCTGAATCTGCTCTGCCGCCAGATCAGCTCTGCCAAATCACTGGAAGAGATCTCCTCCCTGGTCCAGCAGGTGTTCGATCAGCTGGATCTGGCCAATCTGCCGGAGGGAAAAAAGGAGAGCAAAGCCCAGCAGCTTCAGCAGTACATTGACGAGCACTATATGGATCCTGATCTGAACCTGACCATTCTCAGCGAGCGGTTCTCCATGAACCCCTCCTATGTCGCCCGCATTTTCAAGGAGACCTCCGGCCTGAGCGTGCTGGCCTATCTGCAGCAGCAGCGGTTGACCCGCGCCAAGCTGCTGCTGGAAACGACGACCCTGAATCTGACCGACATCGCTCTGCGCACCGGCTATGCCAGCGGCTGGACGCTGACCCGCGCCTTCAAGTGCAGTGAGGGCGTGCCCCCCGGCGCCTATCGCCAGATGAGCCAGAGTGCAAACTGATATGGACCAATTGACTGACAAACGCCCAGGCACCGCAATGCGGTGCCTGGGCGTTTCTAAATTTTTCTAAATATTTAAATGCAGTCTTATGTGCCGCTCACATTCTCCGGGTACATCGCATCCAGCAGGCGGATGCCGGACGCCGTTTGGAAAATCTGGCTGCGAGCACTCCTGATGGCCGCCTGTGCATAGCTGCTCTCATCGGCATTGACCAGGAAATCCGCCTCGAGCAGGATCTGATGATCCAGACCGTCTACATTTGTATAAGTGTGGTGATGGGCCACGACCCACGAAATGCGTTTTATGTCGGCAGGATCAACAGGCAGCGGCGCAAAAAATTTCTTCACCAGCGGCGGACTTTCCCGCTCCTGATGCTTTCCATTGGTGTCACCATACTTCTCGCGGCACAACGGGCAGGCAATATCGTGAACAATGGCCGCAAGCTCCAGAAGTTCCTGCGTATGCGCGTCCACCCCCTCTTGTTCGCCAATGGTCTTCGCCAGCGCCCAAACCTTCAGAAAGTGGCCAATGTCGTGCAGATTCCCCTTAGAATCGGCGATCATCTTTTCTATTACGGATGCAGTGAGCATACTGCGACACTCCTTTCCAGGATAACATACCGGATACAGTCGCCATTGTGGTGCATCTGGTCTTATGCTTGACTTCATACTAAATTATATCAAATCATCGGGAAAAAGCAATCCGCCGCAAGTAAGATCCCCCGGCACATAGGTGCCGGGGGATCGCATATCAGAAGTAATATGGGAAACTGGGAATGCTGACGCCGATGGAATTGAACTTGTTGATGGGGTTCAGCACCTCCTCGCAGCAGGCGATGCGGCCCGCATCGTCGAAGCGCAGCACATAGAAGTAGCGGTTGCGGTAATGCGCGCCGGGGGCATTGTTACCGACCCAGTCCACCTCGCCCCAGCACATATACTCAGCAAAATACACATGGGGATCATCGGTGGCCCAATACCGGCCAGATTCGTCAAAGTCGATCTTCGGGCAGCTGATGCTCGTCCATGCCTCCACCCGTTCCATCATCTCCGGCGGATAGCTCTCCTGCATCTCCGGGGGCAGGAACCACACCTTAGAATCGTGGTGCGGAGCAAAGGTGGCGATATTGGTCAACGCATAGAAGTAATCGCCGCTGCGGAAGGCATCCAGATTGTTCCGAATGCGCTTCTGAATGGCCTCCGGGCTCATGTCCAGCTTGGTCTCCTCCTCGGCCGCCTCCGGCACGTGGTTTTCCCGCATAAAGGCATCCACCCGGGGATCGTTCATATCCATGCGGAAGATGGGCACATCAGCGTGAATGGCATAGAGGAACGCCAGCGGGTTCCAATTGTTTTTAATGTAAGACAGCTTACCGTCTTTCAGCTCAATGCGGGAAAAGATGCGGCTGGTGAACTGGCCTGACTCTCTGGCCCACTTCACATCGCATTTGACGATGCGCACCGCCCAGAACATCTCCGGATCCGGGGTACCGTACACCTCCTGCACCTCCGAGGTGTAGCCGCTCACCGTGCGCAGCAGCCACTCTCGGTACTGCCGGGCATCAAACGCATCCAGATGCTGAGGCATCCCGGGAGGCGCCGAGGGCAGATCCAGCACAAAGTCCTTTGCAAACAGATCCTGATACTCCGGCTTCCAATACTCCTTTGTCAGATAGATGTCAACAACCGCTCGGTTTGCTTCCTTATAGTCCATAGCAGCCACCTCGTTTCATAAATTCAGGCAAAATATATAATCCTGTTGAAAATATGGTAGCAGATTCTGGCTATATTGTGAAATATACGTTCAAAATACCCGTTATTTAAAAAAATAATAGGGATCATGCGGTACATTGGTACTCTCACTATGCTGATAACAGTTGATCATCAGCTGAAGGCAGGGATTATAATTGTATTTTCCCCAGACCAGCGTGGACAACACCCGCGCACCGGGGATATTCAGCTCCCGATATGCCAGTTTAGGCCCGGACAGGGTGTCAAAGAAGCTCTTGGGCATAAAGGTCATGGTCTTGCTGCGCAGCAGGTTGACGCACAGGGCCGGACCACCCCGGATGGTGCGGATCTTCGGTTTGATCTGCTGTTCTGCCAGATAATTGAGCAGGATCTTATTCCACCGCTCCTCACCGGCCAGAAGCAGCAGTTCCCGGGAGGCCAGCAGCTGGTGGTTGGACAGATGCTCATCCTCGCTGAAGGCCAGGATCATGGGTTCTTCCTTCAACGGTATGGTATTGAAGGTGGGGTTGACCGCGTCATCCTCTCCCAGACCCACGCAGCAAAGATCTGCATTGCGGGACAGCAGCACCGACTCATACTCCGATGTATCCATGGAATCCACTGTAATCGCCACATCCGGGTAGCGCTCACAGAAGGTGTTGAACACCTCCATGACCTGATTGAGCATCTCCTCCGGCAGTGAGGAGTCCAGCATCAGCGACAGCTTGCCCGACGTCACATCGGCAGCATCCTCGCTGGTGCGGGCGATCTCCGGCAGCGCATCGATCCGGGCCAGGATCTCCTGCATCTCCGGCAGCAGTGCGGAACCGGCAGCGGTCAGATAGACCTGCTGACGGGTGCGCAGAAACAGCTTTACCCCCAGCTCATCCTCCATGGCATTGATACGCAGACTGAGCGCAGGCTGAGAAAGATAAATGCTTTCCGCAGCCCGGCTGAAATTGAGCGTTTCGGCCACGGCGAGAAAGCACCGCATACTTTTGATGTCCACCTGAGTTCCTCCTTGGCCTCGTTGTGTTTTTATGATTTTATCATAATTTGCACAATAATTCCACTGCTTTCCCACTCTCTATTATTAAAAACGCAAATAGCTCTGATTTTGAATTACTATTTCCAATCCTTTTTTCTTTTTGTTATATTGGAGCTACACAAGAGAGAAAGGAGTGCGAAAGCATGAAATTATCCTTTGGCGAACGACTTTCCTACGCACTGGGCGACTTCTCCAACAACGGCGCCTATATGTTTGTAGGAACCTTCCTGATCACCTTCCTGACCATCGGCATGGGGCTGAGCGGCAAAGTCGCCGGCGCGATCATCATGTGCGTCACGATTTTCGATGCCATCAACGATGTGATCATCGGCTCCATCGTAGACAAGGCCCATGGCCGGGGCGTGAAGTACACTACGTTCCTCCGCTTTGCCATTCTCCCCATGGCAGTGCTGATGGTGCTGCTGTTCTTCTCCCCGAATTTCAGCACCGGCGCAAAAATCGCCTATTCCGTCATCATCTATGCCATTTACACCGTGGCGCAGACCACCTTCCAGGTGCCCTACGGTTCCCTGTCCGGCGCCATGACCGACAGCAGTGAAGAGCGCATCACCCTGGGTGCCTTCCGTGACTGGGGCTCCAACCTGGGCGGCTTCCTCATCAACACATTCTCCTCCGTGCTGATCCTGCACTTCGGCGGCGGCGAGATGAATACCCACGGCTTCTTTATCAGCGCCCTGATCATCGGCATCCTGCTGGTCATCGGCGGCTGCATCCCCGCCTTCTTCTGCAAGGAACGGGTCCCCGTGGTAGAGACGCAGCAGGGCAATCTGCTGGTCGGCCTGAAGTCTTTTATCCACAACCGCAATGCAGTGGTCGCCACGCTGGTGGTCTGCCTCGTCAACTGCGGCATCATGGTGCGCGCCTCCTTCACCGCCTACTACGCCCCCTACTATCTGGGCGACCCAGGCCTGATCGCGCCCATCCTCTCCGTCATGTCGGTCATTCCTCTGATCGCCATTCTCTTCGTTCCCACCCTCACCAAGAAGCTGGACCGCAAGGTCATGTACTGTATGGCCGGTGTGTGCATGGTGCTGGCCGGTGCCATTGAGTCCCTCGGTGGTACGCTGGCCACCAGCATCATCTCCTCCATTCTCTGCGGTTTCACCCTCTGCTGCTCCATCACCGTGACCTGGGGCGCCATCCCAGACATCGCAGACTACGGCGAGTATGTGACCGGCACCTTCAACCCCGGCACCATCTATTCCACCCTGACCTTTGTCATGAAGCTGGCCACCGCCTTTGCCAGCATGGGCCTTGGCCTGATCCTGGACGCCTACGGTTTCAACGCCGAGGCTGTGACCGAGACCGCCGTCAACGGCATCCGCCTGTGGTACGGTCTGATCCCTGTCATTCTGGGCGTCATCGTCCTGATCGTGGCCCTGTTTTTCAATCTGACGCATAAGAAGCTGGAAGAAGTCCATGTGGAGCTGGACAAACGCCATAACAAAGTTCACTGAGTACATCCCATTCCATTCTAAAACGGGACCGGCCGGTGCTGATGCACCGACCGGTCCTTTGTTTTTATGTGTTAAACTATATCCGCCATACTCTCCTGCACCGCAAGGCAGAAGGCATCCACCACCGGGTTCCAGCTTCCGGCGCGCTGCGCCATGCAGAGCGAGATCCCGCTGTCCAGCGGCAGAGCGGCCAGACCGTCATACTGCAGGCAGCGGCTGATGGAGTCGAACACACCATACCCGCCGCCCTCAGCAATGCGGCTGAGCATAGTCTCCAGATTGGGGACCACCTCAACGCGGGGCTGCATCATCTGGGAGAGAAAATAGCTCTGGTTGCTGTCCGTGGAATAGGGGCACTCCTCGCTGGGCTGCACAAAAAAGGTATCCTGGTGGAAGTCCGCCAGCACAGGGTGCCCGGGCGTGTGGAGCGGATGTTCGGCGGCATAGACCAGCACGGCGTGGGTCTGGCCGACCAGCGTCACATCCAGCCCGGATGAAACAGGGACAGCGGTGCGCACCGACAAAATAGCATCCAGATCGCCGCTCTCCAGCCGCTCGACCAGTTCCCGGAAGGAGTACGCCTCCATCTGCAGCATGCACTCCGGGCACTGCTCCGCCACCCGCGCCCGAACCCCGGGCAGCACTCCGCTCAGATCCCATGCGGAGAAAAAGCCGATCCGCGCAGCGGAACGACCGCCGCTCTGTTCCGCACAGCGGCGCAGAAGCGCCTGATAGTCCTGCCGAATGCGGTTCATTCCATCCAGGAACGCCGCTCCGCTACGGGTGAGCGTCAGTCCGGTCTTTCGATCGCGGTCAAAAATACGGAAGCCCAGTTCCTGCTCCAGCCGGGTGATCTGCACACTGACAGAGGGCTGGCTGACGTGCAGCTGGGCCGCGGCCAGCGAAATGCTGTGCAGCTGGGCCGCACGAAGTGTATAAGTAAGCTGTAGTTCTGTCATAGCGCACCTCCCAGGTGAGAACAGTATAGCATAGTCTTATAGTATAGGCAAATGCCTATATTAAAGCTGACAAAGAATGAATTTGACGCCCCTCCCGCCCCGGTGCTATGCTCTGTCTATCAGATAAAGGAGGCGACAGTATGAAGGAATATCAGCTCACGGCGCGGGCACAGGCACTGCGGGACCGGATGGTGGAACAGCCGGCGGTCTGCACGGAACGGGCGGTCTACCTGACCGAATCCTGGCAGAATACAGAGGGCGTTCCTGCCCCGCTCCGCCGCGCACGGGCACTTCGGAACATATTGGAACATATGACGATCCGCATCGAGCCGGGCGAGCTGCTGGTGGGCAATCACACCAGCAAGATCCGGGGCGGCGCCCTGATGCCAGAGCTGAGCAGCGACTGGATTCTGGCAGAAATGGACACTCTGTCCACCCGGGAGTATGACCCCTATCAGGATCCGAATGAGGCGGAAAAAGAGGCCATGCGCCACTGCGTCTCCTACTGGAGCGGCCGCTCTCTGCGCAGCCAGATGGAGCATCTGGTGCCGCCAGAGCTGCAGGAATACGACCATGTGGCGGTGTCCAGCTTCGGCTTCTGCGAAAACGGCCACTACCCCGCCCATGTCGCCATCGACTACGCCCTGCTGCTCCGGGAGGGGCTTTCCGGCATGGCGGAGCGGATCCGCGCCCGGATGGCACGGCTGACCTATTCCGACCCGGAAGACCTGTCCCGCCGTCCCATGCTCCAGGCCATGCTGGAGAGCTACGAAGCAGTGGAGTGCTTTGCCGCGCGCTACGCCGCGCTGGCCGAGGAGCAGGCCAAGACCGCATCCCAGCCCCGGCAGGCGGAGTTGGAGGAGATCGCCCGCATCTGCCGCAAGGTGCCCCATGCCCCGGCAGACTCCTTCCGGGAGGCACTTCAATCCTGCTGGTTTCTCTATGTGTGCCTGATGCTGGAGGGCTGGGGCGCCGGTATGTCCATGGGCCGCATGGATCAGTATCTGGAGCCATATTACGAGCGGGACATCGCGGCCGGCGTTCTGACGGACGACGAAGCCCGGGAGCTGCTCAGTCTTATGATGATCAAAATGAACGCGGTCATCAATCCTCAGGACGGCATTGTGGCGACCATGATGACCGGCTCTCCCTGTATGCAGGGCATCACCATCGGCGGCTGCACCCGTGCAGGCGAGGACGCGGTCAATGCAATGTCTTACCTGATCCTGGACGCCGAACGGGCGGTCGGACTGACCGGCGAGGACGTAGTGGTACGCATTCACCCGAAGAATCCGCCGGAATTTGTCCGCCGGGCCTGCCAGGTGGCGCGGGATCTGGGCGGCAAGCTGAAATTTGTCAGCGACACCCAGACCATCCGCTCCCTCGTCTGGACGGGGATCGACGAAGCAGATGCCAACGAATATATCTCCACCGGCTGCCATAATCCAACGATCCCGGCCAAGACCCACGACATCGGCGGCTCCAGCTTCAACTACCCCCTGATCCTAGAGCTGACGCTGAACCACGGCCGGGTGCGCGCCACCGGGGCCCAGCTCGGCCTTGACCTGGGCGATCCGGCACAGTTTGAACGCTTCGAGGATCTGCTGGACACCTTTGAGCGCCAGTTTGAATATGTGATGGAGCGGCTGTTCTACTTCAAAAATGTGGATCTGATGCTCTATCAGCAGTACCCCTGCCCATTGCTGTCCTCCTTCTATGAGGGGTGCATTGAGCACGGCGACGATCTGTACGATTACCGGGTGCGCACCACCCACACCTCGGCCTTCGCCGGGGCACCCAATGTGGGCGACAGCCTGGCCGCCATCAAAAAGACTATCTACGAAGATCATTCTCTGACCTGGCCCCGGCTGCTGGAGCTGCTGGATCACGATCTTGAGGGCGATCCTCAGGCGCTGGCGCTGCTGCGCCGCGTACCGAAATTCGGCAACAACGAGCCCTATGTGGATGATCTGTTCCGGGACGTGCTGGCCCGCTCCTGCGATTTTCTCCACAGCCACACCGCCTATGCCGGCGTGGCCACCACGGCGGCCTGTCTGGCCATGACCATCAGCGTGGCCTTTGGCCACATCACCGGGGCACTCCCGGACGGCCGGAAGGCGGGCGTCCCGCTGGCCGAGGGCGGCATTTCCCCCTATCAGGGGCGCAATACCAGCGGCGTATCCTCCACGCTGGCCTCGGTGGCGGCGCTGGATCAGACCAAGCTCTCCCACGGCTCCATTCTCAACCTGCGCATTTCTAAAAAAGCGGTGGAGAGCGAGCGCAATCTGGAAAAGCTGGCAGATGCACTGCGGATCTTCTGCGAGACCGGCGGCGATCTGGTGCAGTTCAACTTTGTCGACACCAATACGCTGCGGGATGCCCAGCAGCACCCGGAGCGCTACCGCGACCTGCTGGTCCGGGTGGCGACTTACAGTGCCTACTTTGTGGAGCTGAGCCGGGAGCTGCAGGATGACATCATCGCCCGGTTCGAATTCTCCGACATCGGCTGAAAGGAGGCGTCCCCATGGAACAGACTCCGCTCCGCGCCCCGGTCTTTAATCTGGTCAACGGCTCTTTCGTGGATGGACCAGGCATCCGGACGACGATTTTTCTGAAGGGATGCCGCCTGCACTGCAAATGGTGCTGCAACCCGGAGGGGCAGTCCTTTCAGCCGGAAATCCGCTTTCTCGCCACCCACTGCCGCTCCGGCTGCTCAGACTGTGTATCCGCCTGCCCGGCGGGAGCGATCCGTTTGGAAAACGGGAGGCCGGAAATCGACCGGACCAAATGCACCGGCTGCGGCCGGTGCGAGACGGCCTGCTTTGAGGATGCACTCCGGCTGTTCGGTAAATGGTACACCCCAGAGGAACTGATGGGCCGCATCCGGCGGGAAAAGCCCTATCTGACCCGCTCCGGCGGCGGCGTGACCATCGGCGGCGGCGAGGCCACCTGCTGGAGCGCCTTCTGCCGGGAGCTGATCCGGCTGTGTCACGCAGAGGGCATTCAGGCGGCCATCGACTCCTGCGGCTATCCCTGCACCGAGGAGACCCTCGCCGCACTGGATGCGGCAGATCTGGTGCTGTTTGATCTGAAGGGCATGAACTCCGCACGACACCGGGAGAATACCGGTGCCGGAAACGAGGAGATCCTGCACACCTTTGAGCACCTGCGCACCACAAACAAGCCGGTGATCGTGCGCACTCCGCTGGTGCCGGGGTATAACGACAGCCCGGAGGAGCTGGCGGCGCTGGGGCGGCTGCTGCACGAAAGTCCAAATGTACAGCGGGTCGACCTGATGCCCTATCACGAGTACGGCGTCTCCAAATACGCAGAGATCGGCCTCGCCTATCCGCTGGCCGGAAAGGTGGAGCCCTATACTCAGGATCAGGTACGGCTGCTACTGGATTTTTTCCGCGCCTATCACCCAAACGTGCAGATCGGAGGGTGAAGGTGCGTACCCGGTCGATTCTCTTGAGCAAAATACAGGGCAACGCCTCCGACTAAGTCGGAGGCGTTGCCCTTACCGGTGCTGTGCCCGCTGTATTCCATTTCACTCCACGCCAAACCGATGCTTTGCCGCCTGGCTGAGGTACCACGCAGTGCCTTCCACGCCGAGAAATGCAGAATCGATCTGAATATCCTTGTTTTCATCCGGCATATAGCCGGCGTAGCGCATATGGTATGCAATACGGGCCTGATCCACATCCCGGATCATCTTTTTCGCCTCCCGGGGTGTCATGGCCAGGTTATTGACGCAGTTGTCATACTTGTTCTCATAGCTGGTGTAAATATACACCCGCATGAGATTTTTCTTTTCCCGCAGCACATAGTCCGCGCACCGTCCAACGATGATGCAGCTCTCCCGATCCGCAAGTTCTGTAATAATATCCTGCTGCGCGCGAAACACCTTATTCTGTAGGTCGGAGGTCATATTTCCCAGCGGAAAGCGCATGGAAAAATAGCTGCCCGGGGCACGCTCCTCCACGTCTGAAATAGTCGGCACCGGCAGCTGCAGCTGCTTGGACACCTCCTCGACAATGTCCCGGTCATAGTACATGATCCCCAGTATTTCAGACATCCTTCTGGCAATGGGACGGCCCAGACTGCCAAATTCACGCGAGATCGTGATGATATAGTGTTCACTCATACTGCTGCACCTCCCACTCAAAGCACGCTTTCCAGAAAGTTCCGGCAGCGCTCAGTTTTCGGATGTTGGAACAGCTCCTCCGGCGGGGCCTCCTCCACAATATAGCCATCGTCCATAAACAGGATGCGGTCAGCCACATCCCGGGCAAAGCCCATTTCATGGGTCACCACGATCATGGTCATGCCCTCCTTTGCCAGCTGCTTCATGACGTCCAGCACCTCGCCCACCATTTCGGGGTCGAGAGCGGAAGTGGGTTCGTCAAACAGCATGATCTTCGGCTGCATACACAGCGCCCGGGCAATGGCCACGCGCTGTTTCTGGCCGCCGGACAGCGTCACCGGATAGACATTTTTCTTTTCCAGCAGACCAACACGCTCCAGATACATCTCAGCCCGCTTGACCGCCTCCTCCTTACTGGCAGTTTTCAGCATGACCGGTGCCACCGTCATGTTTTCCAGTACTGTCAGATGCGGAAACAGATTAAAGTGCTGGAACACCATGCCGATATTCTGCCGAAAGGCGTTCAGATTCTTTACCGCGTCGATCTCCTCGCCAAGGATGCGGATCGTTCCGCCCTGTTTGTCCTCCAGTCGGTTCAGGCAGCGCAGCGTGGTGGATTTGCCGGAGCCGGACGGCCCGATCAGGCAGATCACCTCGCCATCCGCCACATCAAAGGAGATATCCTTCAACACTTCCAGATCACCGAAGTTCTTTTTCAAGTGGGTGACTTCTACAATTTTTCCCATAACTGCACCCTCCTCACCGTCTGTCATAGCTCAGTTTCTGCTCAATGCGCTTGGAAACGAAAGTCAGCGCGGTGATCAGAACCACATAAATGATAAGGGCAAAGGAATAGATCTCAAATGCCTTGTAGTTGCGGGCAATGATGGTCTTTGCCGACATCGTCAGCTCTGTCACGCTGATGGCGGACAAAATCGACGTATCCTTCAACGCCGCAATAAACTGGTTCATCAGGGATGGGATCATGATCTTGAACGCCTGGGGCAGAATAATCTTCCGCATGGCCTGAAAATAGCTCATGCCAAGGCTTCTGGCCGCCTCCATCTGGCCGGGATCCACCGCCTGAATGCCGCCGCGGAAGATCTCCGCAATAAAGGCGGAACAGTTCAGGCCGAGGATCAGAATGGCCGCCGCCAGCACCGGCATACTGTTTTTGATAATTCCGAAGTAGAGGAACAGCGCCAGGATCATCAGCGGAATACCCCGGATGATGGTGATATACACATTGGCTGCTCTCCGCAGCACCGCGCCCTTGCTGAGAGACATCAGGCACAGGACGATGCCCAGCAGGGTGCCCAGCGCCACGCCGCCGATGGCGATGATGATCGTATTTTTCAACCCCAGCAACAGCAGGGGAATGTACTTGACAAAGAGCCCAAAGTATTCAGCCATGGCGCTTTTCCTCCTCAGGAACGTAATTTATTCGTACTCAGAGATGATCTTATCATAGGTGCCGTCTGCCTTGATGGCCGCCAGACCGGCATTGAACTTCTCCAGCAGATCTGCATTGGTGCCCTTCTTGACGGCGAAGCCGACCTGGCCGACCTCGTCTACGGCATCGATGGCGACCCGCAGATCCGCCTGCTCACCGATCTTGATCTGATAGCTGACGGTGGGAAAGTCCTCCAGCAGGAAGTCCGCCTGACCGTTGGACACAGCCATCATCATAGATGCAGAATCGGGATAGACCGTCACCTCGTAGCCGTACTGCTCGGCGTTGTCCTGGCACCAGATCATGCCGATGGAGCCTTCCTTACAGGCGGCTTTCTTGCCGGCAAGGTCATCCTTGGACTGAATGGAGTTATCATCTGCCCGGCAGACCAGTGCTACACCGGACTCATAATAGGGATCCGAAAAGTCTACGCTCTCCTTGCGCTCCTCCGTGATGTTCATGCAGGCCATGCCG
>CALEQS010000034.1 GCA_937907975.1 uncultured Clostridia bacterium
TCCACGGCCTGAATATGGTGCGGCTGGAGTCCCGTCCGGTGCAGGGGCATAACTTTGAGTATATGTTCTTCCTGGAGTTTACCGGCGACCTTTTGAACCCGGAGATGCCCGCAGTCCTGCGGGAACTGACCCAGTCCACTGACGGGTTCCGGGTGTTCGGCAACTTTGCGTCCAATCTGGAGTGAGGGGGAGCAGGGATGAAAAATATCGTACTTATCGGCATGATGGGCTGCGGCAAGACCACCTGTGCCAACCTGCTCCACGAAAAGCTGGGGCGTCCGGTCGTGGATACCGATGCGCTTATCGTGGAGCGGGAAGGCCGTTCTATCAGCGATATATTTGCCGCAGAAGGAGAGCCCTATTTCCGTGATTTGGAGACCGCTGTAGCCAAAGAGCTGTCCGAGCCCAGAGAACTTATCATCGCCACTGGCGGTGGACTGCCTCTGCGGGAGGAAAATACCGCCGCGCTGCGGCAGGGCGGCGTGGTGTTCTGGCTCAAACGGGACCCGGCGGCCACCTTTGCCAGCGAGTCCATGGACGGGCGGCCTCTGGCACAGGATGGGCAGGACGCCTTTGTGAAACGCTTTGAGCAGCGCACCCCCATCTATGCGGCGGCGGCCGATCATATTATCGAGGATTTCTCCAGCCCGGAAAATACAGTGAATGCAATTTTAAACTGTCTGAACTGACGAAAAGGGCCTTGCATCCAGCAGATGCAAGGCCCTTTTTTGCTTTGAAATTCAATTATCTGTGATCGACGTGCCAGATATTGTCCGCATACTCCGCAATGGAGCGGTCAGCAGCAAAGATACCGGAGCGGGCGATGTTGATGAGGGACATTTTGTTCCATGCCTTATGGTCCTGATATGCCTTGGCGATCAGCTCCTGAGTGTGGCGGTAGCTCTCAAAGTCTGCCAGCAGCAGATATTCATCGGCGGGGCAGCCCTGACCATAGAGCAGGCGGTTTGTGATGTCCGGATAGCTCTTTCCGTCGCTGAAGCCCTGGCTGATGAGCCCCAGCACCTCCTGCAGGACGGGGTTGGCGTTGTAGTACTCATAGGAGTTGTAACCCTGTTCCTTCAGGCGCTCCACCTCATTGGCCCTCAGGCCAAAGATGAAGATGTTTTCGTCGCCCAACTGCTCATGCATCTCCACATTTGCACCGTCCATGGTGCCGATGGTGATGGCGCCGTTCATCATGAACTTCATGTTGCCGGTGCCGGAAGCCTCCTTACCGGCGGTAGAGATCTGCTCGGAGATCTCAGAGGCGGGCATCAGCTTCTCGGCCAGAGAGACGCGGTAGTTTTCAAGGAAGAACACCTGCAGTTTACCCTTGCAGACGGGGTCGTTGTTGATTTGATAGGATACGGAGTTGATGAGCTCAATGATTCGCTTGGCAACGGCGTAGCCGGGAGCAGCCTTTGCGCCGAAGAAGAACACGCGGGGAATAAAGTCCTGGTTGGGATTTTTCTTCAGATCGAGGTAGAGGTGCAGAATGTTCAGTACGTTCAGCAGCTGACGCTTGTACTCATGCAGTCGCTTGACCTGCACGTCGAAGATGGCGTCCATATTGACGGTGATGTCATATTCCTTCTTGACGTACTGGGCGAACTTCTCTTTGTTGCGGCGCTTGATCTGAGCCAGGCGGCGCAGAACGGTTTCATCGTCGGCAAAGGCTTCCAGCTTTTTGATCTCGCTGGGTTTGATGAGGTATTCGTCGCCGATGCAGTCGCAGATCAGCTTGTGCAGCTCCGGGTTGGCCTCTGCCAGCCAGCGGCGGTGATCCACGCCGTTGGTGACGTTCAGGAACTTTTCCGGGGTGCGCAGCCATGCGGAGTGGAACACGTCCTTGCGCAGAATGTCGGAGTGCAGGGAGGAGACGCCGTTGACCGCAAAGCAGGCGGCCACGCACAGGTTTGCCATGCGCACTTCGCCGCCCCAGATGACGGCCATCTCCTGCAGCTTGTTCTCGTCGCCGTGGAAGAACTCCCGCAGCTCGGCCAGATAGCGGTCGTTGATCTCGCACAGGATCATCCAGATGCGGGGCAGCAGCTCCTGCACCAGATCCTGGGGCCAGCGCTCCAGCGCCTCGGCCAGAACGGTATGGTTGGTGTAGGCCACGGTGTGGGTGGTGATATACCAGGCGTCGTCCCAGCTCATGCCCTGTTCATCCAGCAGCAGGCGCATCATCTCGGGGATGACCAGCGTGGGATGAGTGTCGTTGATCTGGATGACGTGCTTTTCGTGGAAGTTATAGAGGGTGCCGTAGTGGGCCAGATGCTTGCGAAAGATGGATTGAATGGTGGCAGAGACGAAGAAATACTGCTGCTTCAGCCGCAGGCTCTTGCCCTCGCGGTGGTTGTCGGCGGGGTAGAGCACCTTGGAGATGACCTCGGCCATGGCCTGGGATTCCACGGCCCGCAGATACTCACCGGTGGAGTAGTAATTCATGTCCACGGGAGCAGTGCTCTTGGCCTCCCACAGGCGCAGATTGTTGACAAAGTCGGTCTCGTAGCCGGCGATCTTCATGTCGTTGGGGACAGCCAGCACGGAGGTGAAGCCGCTCTGATCCACGATGCAGCGGCCATACTCCCAGTGAGTGTCCACCTTGCCGCCAAAACGGACAGTTTCGGCCTCAGCAGGGTGGGGCTGGAGCCACGCGTCGCCCAGCTCTTTCCAGGTATCGGCCAGCTCCACCTGCTGACCGTCCACAATTTTCTGCTTGAAGATGCCCAGCTCATAGCAGATGGAGTAGCCGGTGGCGGGGATTTCCAGCGTGGTCATGGAGTCCAGATAGCAGGCGGCCAGACGGCCCAGACCACCGTTACCCAGACCCGCGTCCGGTTCCAGCTCAAAGAGGTCGGCGGCCTTGAAGCCCAGCTCGTCAATGGCCTCCTTCAGCTGGGGCAGCACCCCGAGGTTGAACGCGTTCTTTTCGAGGGAGCGGCCCATCAGAAACTCCAAAGAGAGATAGTGCACCTCGCGCACCTCGTTTTTTGCGTTGCGGGCGCGGGTGGCCACGCCAAGCTCAGACATGATGTCGCGGATGACCTTGGCGCAGGCCTGAAACATCTGCTGCTCGCTGGCGTCGCTCACATCCCGGCCAAAGTTGCGGCGCAGCTTTTCGGTGATGAGCTCTTTGAAATCGTCCTTTGTATAAGTCATAGGGAACCCCTCCATAAAACGGCAGAATAGAAAAAATATATCAAAAAAACTATATCAAAGAATGGGTAAAATGTCAAGAAAGCCTTGAAATAGCTGGATTTTTTGAGATGTGCTTTTTGAACTGGAATGGCGCGTATTTCCAACTCTCACGCACCAGTGTAGCCATATCCCGGACATTTTAGTCCATTACAAAAATTTCAGGGCCTCTCACTCCCAGTTTAAGCCCGGCGCATAAAAACGGTGCGCAGAAGAAACCGGGGGCCGGTGCAGCGCACTGACCCCCAGTGTATGAGTTTGTAAAAGCCTTTATTCCAGTCCGGTGATGGTGCGGTACACGTCCACATATTCCTGCGCGGAACGGTCCCAGCTGAAGTCGGCCTCCATGTCCCGGGTGATCAGCTGATCCCAGGCCTTTTTATCGTCATAGTAGACGCCCACTGCGCGGTAGAGCGCACCCAGCATATCGCCGGCGTCCACACTGCCGAAGGTAAAGCCAAGGCCGGTGTTCTCCTCAGAATTATAGGCGGGCACGCTGTCCAGCAGACCGCCGGTCATGCGTACAACGGGAACGGTGCCATAGCGCATGGCGAACATCTGGCTCAGGCCGCAAGGTTCGGCGATGGAGGGCATCAGGAAGATGTCCGCGCCGGCATAGATGGCATCGGAGAGCGCGCCGTCGTAGAGAATGTTGGCGCTGACCCGGCCGGGATATTCGTTCTGCGCATTGCGGAAGAACTGCTCATAGCCCCATTCGCCGGTGCCCAGCAGGACGAACTGCACCTCCATATCCATGATGCCCCGGAAAGCCTGGCAGACCAGTTCAAAGCCCTTGTGGCCCACAAGCCGGGAGATACAGGCGATAATGGGCACATTGGGATCCACCTTCAGCCCCAGCCGCTCCTGAAGTGCGGCTTTGCATTTGGCTTTGCCCTTATGATTCCGGCTGGAGAAGCTGGCGGCCAGATCCTTGCGTGTGGAGGGATCGTTTGCCTTCATGTCAATGCCGTTCAGAATGCCGCGTATCTTCCCTCGGTTGGCGGCGATGACGCCTTCCAGTCCATGGGCGTAGAAGGAGAACTGCAGCTCGTTGGCATAGTTGGGGGAGACCGTGGTCACATAGTCGGCGGCATTGATCGCGCCTTTGAGCAGGGAGATGTCGTCATAGAATTTGAGCATATTCTCGTTGAAATAGCTCTCATCCAGACCAAACAGATCCTCCAGCAGATCCCGGCCGTAGCGGCCCTGATATTCGATGTTGTGAATGGTGAACACACTCTTGGAGCGGGACAGGGCGTTCTGGCGATAGCGCTCCTCCAGCAGGTAAATGGGCACCAGCGCGGTCTGCCAGTCGTTGCAGTGGATGATGTCCGGCTTGAAGTCGATCTGCCCGGGAGTCTCAATGACGGCCCGGGAGAAATAGGCAAAGCGCTCCGCGTCGTCAAAGTGGCCATAGATGCCCTGCCGCTTGAAGTAGCTTTCGTTGTCCACGAAATAGTAGGTCACGCCGTTGCGTTCCAGCTGGAACAGGCCGCAGTAAATGCTGCGCCAGGCCAGACGGACGTAATAGTATTTCACAAAGGTCATCTGGCTGCGCCATTCCTCGCCGATCTGCTCATAGAGCGGGAGAATGACGCGCACATCGTGGCCCAGCTCTGCCAGTGCGGGGGGCAGGGAACCGGCCACATCGGCCAGGCCGCCGGTTTTGATGAAGGGAGCTACCTCAGGGGAGGCAAACAGAATTTTCATAGGCTTTGTGTCCTTTCCTTCGGCGCAGCCCGGAACCTGCGCAGGCAGATCCCGGGCCGGAAGAGATGAAGTCAGATGATGCTGCCCTTGTCAATGGCCAGCGGATAGCTGGCGTGGCCGGTCAGCGTGCGGTGAGCCTTGATGGTCACATCCTTGTCCGCAATGACGTGGCGGATCTGGGCGCCTTCTTCAACTACCGTGTCCTGCATGAGCACGCAGTTCTTGACCACCGCATTTTTGCCGACATGGACGCCGCGGAAGATCACGCAGTCCTCCACCGTGCCCTCAATAATGCAGCCGTCAGCCACCAGAGAGTGGACACACTTGGAATCGGGAGAGTAATAGGTGGAGGGATCGCTGCGGTCCTTGGTGCGGATGGGGTGATCGGGGTTGAAGATGTCGGCGGCCACATCCTCCTGCAGAAGCTCCATACTGCGATTATAGTAGGAGGCCACCGTGGTCAGCCGAGCCACATAGCCATTATAGATGTAGGACTGAATGTTCAGTTTGTCCTTCATGCCCAGCAGAACGGCCGTGGTGAAGGAGTAAAGATTGTGAGAGGCGCAGTGATCCAGCAGTTCCAGCAGCTTCTTGGTGGAGAGAATGTATACCTTCAGCGACTCATAGCCCTCGGGGGAGTGAGGGC
>CALEQS010000035.1 GCA_937907975.1 uncultured Clostridia bacterium
TTGACCGGCCGGACATCGGCGGCCAGCTCTGGGAGGTGCGTGCCATCCAGCGCTGGCCCAGCCACCGCAAGCTGATGCTCCAGCGGGTGAGGTGAGAAAATGACAGAGGATGAATTGAAGCTCTGCGACGGCAGAGCGGCGGTGTATGCGGCCCTTCGGGCGCAGCTGGCCGGGCTGGATGTGCCCTTGCGGTCGCTCTGGGCGCGCACTCCGACAGCAGGGGAGTGCGTCAGCTGGGGCGAGTGGGCCAACCGGAGCACTGAGCAGGCGGTGGTGGATGAGCTCATCTATCAGGTGAGCGTCCGCGCCCAGCGCTTCGACCGCCTGCATGAGCTGTGCGGCGGCGTGAACCGGGCCATGCTGGCGCTGGGGCTCCGGCGGGTCTATTCCTCGCCGGACAGCTATGAGAGCGCGGGCGAGGGCGCGTACACCAAGACCTTCCGGTTTGGCCGGAAGGTGGACAAGCGGTTCTTTCACGAGAACACGGATCAATGAGAACTGAAAGGATGATTTGATGGCAACTCAGGGTTTTTCCACCATGGGAATTGATGTGAAGGTGGGCGAGACCGCCCTCAACTATGTCACCGACATCGGCGACATCGGCGCGGCGCCCTCCGAGCTGGACGCTACCTGCATGAAGGACAGCATGAAAAAGACCGTGCCCGGCGTGCAGGACACCAAGGCATTTGAGGTGACCTTTCTCTTTGACAACTCTGCCGTCGACAGCGATTACCGGGTGCTGAAGAAGGTGCAGGACGCGGGCAAGGCTGTGGCTGTCGAGGTGGCCTTCCCCGACGGCACCAAATTCACCACCACCGGCTATGTCTCCGTCATGGTCAGCGGCGCTAAGGTGGACGAGCTGGTCAGCGCCAAGCTGACCGTCAACCTGCAGAGCGAGTGGAAGGTCACGGACCCGGCGGGCAAATAAGCGGGGCACGGGGCGCACTGCCCTGCTGAAAAAGGGCGGCTTTCTGAAATCACGATGCTCTCTACCTGTCATCCTGAGACTGCAGGCTCCCCTTTTTGTCATTCTGAGGAGCGAAGCGACGAAGAATCTTACAGCACAGGCATTCTACATGGAGAATGCTTCCTGTCGGAGACAGGTGTTTTAAGATCCTTCGCTGCGCTCAGGAGGACAGGGGGGCGCTCAGGATGATGATTGGAGCTTTGAGGTTTGCACTGCACTAAACTTGGCTCTCCCTTCGGGCTCACTCCCCGAGGGGAAGCCTTTTGCGGACCCATACTGACATAGAGAAAGGACAACACACATGAAAACATATTTTTCCCTCCGGGCGGGGGATGTGGAATACCGGCTGCGGCTGACCATGGCGGGCCAGCGCTCGCTGCGGGAGAAGTGGGGCGAGGACATTCTGACCTTCCTGCTGTCCGCCGCGGCGGACAGTGACCGGCTGTGCGACCTGCTGGGTGAGGCTCTGCGCTGGCCGGGCAATGAGAACGCCGTTCAGGACGGCGCGGCGCTCTATGATGCGCTGGTGGACGAGGGCTGGCAGGGGCAGGACGCCTTTGCGGCTCTGGCCTTCGACCTGGGCTGCGCCTCCGGACTGCTGACCGACGAGCAGACACAGCAGCTGAAGGACGCGGTGGCCGGCGCCTATGGCGCGGCCTTTGCGGGCCTTGCCGGCATGACCGGCGATGAATGAGGAGAAACTGCTCCGGGAGGCCCGCATCCGTTCGGTGGCGGAGCCGGAGGAGATGACCTTCGGCGAGCTGGCCGGAGAGCTGGAGCTGGGGGCGGAGCGGGAGCGCCGCTTTCTGCAGGCGCTGGCACTGGTGGCCTACCGCCATGCGGTGCTGACCGCCCGGGCGCTGGCGGGCCAGAGCCTGCCCCCGGTGGGGGAGGCATTTCCCTTCTGGACGGAGGAGGAGCTGCTGGCGGCCCGGGCGGAGCACTACCGGAGCATGATGGAGCGCCTTGCCGGACGGGGGCGCGGAAAGGAGCGGAGCAATGAGCAAGGAAAAGACGGCCGCCGGGGCGGACAGGCAGCTCAAGGGACTGAGCGGCCGGCTCAAGACGGTGAGTGACCGGCTGAGCGCGGTGGGTGCCGCGGCGGAAAAGGCGGTCAAGCGGGTGTCGGCCACGGTGAGTGCGGCGGCGGCCAGAAGCACCAGGCAGGTGCAGAGCGTGGCCGCTCTGCTGGAATTTGACGAGATCAACCGGCTGAAGGAAAAGACGGTGAGTGCGGGGCGCACCTCCGGCGGCCGCAAGAGCGGTTCGTCCGGCAAAAAGACGGGGACAAAGGTGAAAACGAAGACCGGCCCCTCGGCGGCGGGTGCGTTTGATATGGACCTCTCGCTGGGCGGCCCGGCGAAAAAGGCGGGCGCAGATTTCTGGGCGCAGTTCGGGCTGGGCCTGCGCAGTGTGGACGACGGGGGCTTCTCCGCCGGCGGCGGATTCCTCAGTCGGCTGGCTCAGGGCATTTCCAACGCCTTCGGCAGTGTGAAGGACTGGGTGCGCCGCCACATCTGGGAGCCGATCCAGTCCGGCTGGAGCGGCCTGGCCGGGGTGGTGGTCACCATCGGTTCCGTGCTGAAGAACGGCCCCGGTGAGCTGTGGGAGCGCTTTAAGAGCGCCTGGCTCGGCGGCGACCGGAGCGTGGGCATTCTGGACTTTCTGCGCAATGGGGCGGCCGTCCTGTGGTCCGGCTTCAGCGCCCTTTGGGGCAGTCCGAGCGCGGGCATCACGGACTTTCTGCGCAACGGAGCGGCCGTCCTGTGGTCCGGGTTCAGTGCGCTCTGGGGCAGTCCGAGTGCGGGCATTCTGGACTTCCTGCGCAACGGCGCGTCCAGCCTGTGGAACGGCTTTGCCGCCGGATGGGGCAGCCGCGCCGTCAGCATTGTGGACACGCTGCGCAATGGAGCGGCCGCGCTGTGGAATGGCTTTGCCGCCGGATGGGGCAGCCGGGGCGTCAGCATCGTAAACACGCTGAAAAACTCCGCCGCCAGCCTATGGGAGCAGTTCCGCTCCGGCTGGGCCGGGAGGACGCTGGGGCTGAAGATCTCATATAATAGCAATGTGGGCGGTGTCAAAAAGGCGGTCTACCGGGCGCTGGGCCTGAGCGGCTGGCCCAGCATCTCCTTTGCCGCCCGGGGCGGCGTGTTCCGCAGTGCCACGCTGACCATGCTGGGCGAGGCGGGCACCGAGGCAGTGGTGCCGCTGGAGAACAATACCGGCTGGATGGACGTGATGGCCCAGAAGCTGGGCGATAAGATGGGCGCCGGCGGCGGCGGAAGCATCACCGTGCCGGTGTATATCGGCGGCGAGAAGCTGGCCGAGGTGGTGGTGGATGCGCTGAATGCGCAGACGCGCTGCACCGGTGTCAATCCGCTCTATGCATAAGGAGGCGGGAATATGGCGATCTGTTTTGGCGGCGTAGAGATGCCCGCCCCCAAGCTGAACGGCGGCCTGGTGGAGACTTATGAGGACGTGTGGAGTGCCGACACCGGCCGCAACAGCGCCGGGCGTATGATGGGCACGCTGGTGACGACCAAGGCCAAGCTGAAATTCAGCTGGAATGCTCTGAGCTGGGCAGATGCGGCGAAGATCAAAAACGCAATCTATGGCGCCGGTTTCACTACCTGCACCTATCCCGGCGTGGACGGCCAGGACCACACAGTGAGCGGCTATTTCGGCACACCCAGCTTCAGTCAGTACAGCTGGCAGGACGGTCTGCGCTGGGCCACGTCCATTACCGTGGACTTTATTGAGCGGTGAGGAGGTGAGGAGATGACGGAGATCGTCGTGGCCCTCATCACCGGCGCGGTCACTTTGCTGGGGGTGCTCGTCAGCAACGGCAGAGGGCAGGCCGTGACGGACGCAAAGCTGGAGGAGCTGACTCGCGAGGTGCGGGAGCACAACGGCTTTGCCCGGCGGATGCCGGTGGTGGAGGAGCAGATCAAGGTGCTCAACCACCGCATCACCGATCTGGAGCGAGGAGGAGAGATACATTGAATCGAACGTATTGGAAGAGCTGGCTGTCCTGTGCCCTGATCCGGGCGGTCAAGACTGTGGCACAGACTGCGGTTGCCACCATCGGCACCGGCGCGGTGCTGAGCGGCGTGGACTGGGTGGCAGTGGCCAGCGCGTCACTGCTGGCCGGTGTGCTGAGTCTGCTGACCAGCGTGGCCGGACTGCCTGAGTGCAAGGAGGAATAAATGGACATTCAGACCAATTTCCTGACACAGAATGACTGCTATCGAGTGGGGGGCACTATGGTGCCTGCGGGTATCGTTGTGCACGATACTGCCACAAATCAGCGCCGGGTGGAGCCCTATCTGACCAGCTGGAACAAGAGCGGTGTGAAAAAATGTGTTCACGCCTTTATCGGTCAGCGCCCTGACGGCAGCTTCGGCGTGGTGCAGACCCTCCCATGGGAGATGCGCTGCTGGGGTTGCGGCTCCGGCATTCGAGGCACCTATAATCGAGATCATATTCAGTTTGAACTGTGCCAGGATGACCGCTCTGACCCGGAATGGTGCGGAAAGTGCTTTGATGAGGCGGCGCAGCTGTGCGCCTATCTTTGCCGCAGATATGGTTTCGGGGCGGACGCCATCGTCGATCATGCCGAGGCCCACGCCAGAGGATATGCCAGCAATCATGGTGACACCGCCGACTGGTTTCCGCTGCACGGCCGGAACATGGACAGCCTGCGCCTGGCAGTGCAGTCTTTGCTGGATGGCCGCAAGGCGGAGCCGGAAACCGCGGCAGAACCGGTCGACGGCGGAAAATTCAGTGAGAATGCGAAGGAGGCAAAGTGCGAAGTGACTTTACGAGTGCTCAAACGAGGGAAGAAGGGCGGCGATGTGCGCGCCATGCAGCGCCTGCTCATTGCCGAGGGCTTCAGCTGCGGCAGTGCCGGGGCGGACGGCGCGTTCGGCGGCGGTACTGAGGCCGCCGTGAAAGCATTCCAGCGCAGCAGCGGCCTCAGTGTGGACGGCATTGCCGGAACCAGAACCTGGACCAGACTGCTGGGAGGTTGAGAGAAGCAAAGAGCTGCCTGCATTTGCGGGCAGCTCTTTGCGCTGTTCTGAGGTGCGTTTTCAAATTCCCTGCTTGAGTCAGAAACAGATAAATCTGGCTTTATTTCGACAAACCCCAATTTGTCAACTATGCGAAGAGCCCCGGTGGAAGCTGATTCCACCGGGACTCTTTTTTACACTTCCATGATGACTGGCAGGATCATCGGGTTGCGCTTGGTTTTCTTGTAGAGGAAGGAGGACAGGTCGCCCTTGACCTCACTCTTGATGGTGGCCCAGTCGGTGAGGTGGCGCTGCTCGCAGGAGTAGAGCGTCTGGCAGGCGATGCCGCGCAGCTCATCCATCAGCTGTTCGCTCTCCTTCACATAGACGAAGCCGCGGGTGATGATGTCCGGACCGGAGACGACGCTTCCGTCCTCGCCGGACATGGTGACCACCACCACGATCATGCCGTCCTCGGCCAGGTGCTTGCGGTCACGGAGCACGACACTGCCCACGTCACCCACGCCGTAGCCGTCCACCAGCACATTGCCGGAGGGCACGGTGCCGTTGATGCGGCAGGAGTTGTGAGTCAGCTCGATGACCTTGCCGATGTCGCTGATGAGGATATTCTTGGGATTCATGCCCATCTCCTGGGCCAGCTTGGCGTGCACCCGCAGGTGGCGCTGCTCTCCGTGGACAGGGATGAAGAACTTCGGTTTCACCAGTGCGTGGATGATCTTCAGCTCCTCCTGGCAGGCGTGGCCGGAGACGTGG
>CALEQS010000036.1 GCA_937907975.1 uncultured Clostridia bacterium
CGCCCCGAGGGCTATGAGCTGCCCGAACAGCCCGAGCGTCCGGCCCCCCGGGCGCCCCGGTTGAGAAACGAGGTTTCCGGTCCCGATGCCGGTTCTGCCGCCCGTCCGACCGGTCAGGGTGCCGCCGGACAGGAGTCCGGCCGCCCGGAGCGCGCACCCAGAGCGGAGCGCCCCGCCCGCCCCGAACGGCCGGCCCGTCCGGAGCGCGGCGCCAGGCGTGCGGGGCCCAAGGAGTTCAAGGAGAACACCAGCCCCGCCGCCGAGGGCGGAGAGCTGGAACAGGGTCAGGGACAGGGGCAGAAATACCGCCGCCCCCGCCACCGCTCCCGCAAGCGCCCCAATGGCCCGGGTGAAAAGCCCCAGGTCCAGATGGAGGGCGGAACGCCAAAACAGGAAGGTACCTCTCAGAATGGAGTGTCCCAGGGCCAGCGCCCCAAGCGCCACCGCTCCCGCAAGCGCCCGGGCGGCCAGCCCGGTCAGGGGGACAAGCCCCGGAACGGCGGCGCACCCAAGACAGATGAATAAGCACAGATAAAAGAGACCCCCGCCGAGTTTTACACAATTCGGCGGGGGTTTTGTGAAATATTGGTGATTGCTTTTTCGCTCTGTTATTTTGAGACTGCATTTCCCGTCTTGTCATTCTGAGGCCGCCGGCCGAAGGATCTTAAAACACGGAGCATTCTGCTTGTAGAAGTCGGTGTTTTAAGATTCTTGCGACGGCCTTTTCGTTTAAAGCCGCCCTTTTGGCGGTTGGCCGATTGCACGCGAAAAGCGGGCGCAGTCGGTCGCTGACGCTCCCTCAGAATGACAAAAGGGGGGAAAACAGCGGCCTCAGAATGACAGAGGAGGAAAGTCCGCGGCCTAAAAAGAAACACATCCCATCAAAAACTTTTTTCAAAACCTGAATACAAATCTTTCGGGCATCCGTTATACTGTATAGAAGATGCATCTGAGCGAGGAGGCGGTCAGCATTTCAAAGGTTACATTAGAACAGCTGGTTGACCGCTATCAGGACCTGGTGTTCACCCTGTGCTACCGCATGGTGGGAAACTACTGCGAGGCCCAGGATCTGACCCAGGAGACCTTCCTCGCGGCGTGGCGGGCATTGGAACGGTTCGACGGGCAGTATGAAAAGGCATGGCTGTGCCGCATTGCGGCCAACAAGTGCACCGATTTTCTCCGCCGCCGCCAGCTTCAGCTGGTGCCCGACGGCGAGGAGGCCATGTTGACCGTCCCAGACGCCGCACCTGACCCGGAACGCCATGTGGTGGAATCAGATGTGCTCGACCAGCTTCGCGCCGCCTGTGAGGCGCTGAAGGAGCCCTACCGCAGCACCGCGCTTCTCTACTTTGTGCGCGAGCGGAGCTTTCAGGAGATCGCCGACGACACCGGCCAGAACCTGAAAACCGTTCAGACCCGGGTCTACCGGGCCAAAGCACAGCTCAAAAAACTGATACGAAGGGAGCAGGTCCTATGAACACAAAGGAATATTTAAGTGACGAGGAACTGATGCACCTCATTGATCTCAGCGAGACTGATGGTCTGCTCCCCGCCCCGAAACAGCTGAAAAGCTCCATCCTGACCGCCGCGGCCCGGCTGCCCCGGCCGCTGACCCGGGCGGAAAAGCGAAAGCAGTTCCTGGCCTACTGCGCCCGGGTGGGCGTGGCCTGCGCTGCCTGCCTGACCATGCTGTTCACCGTCCGCCCCGGCGAGATCCAGCCCCGGCAGAAGGCGGACGCTCCGGCGGAGCCGACCGGCACGAAGCTCAGCTCCTTCAGCGAGCAGGTGGACGAACACGTTCAGGACATCAACCAAGCACTCTCTAACTTCTTCTATCATTTTGGAGGTACCTCTCATGAATAATCAGAAAAACCGTTTTTGGACGTTCTGCTTCTCGCTGGTGCCCGGCGCGGGCGAGATGTATTTCGGCCTGTACCGCCAGGGCGTCAGCCTGATGCTGGGCTTTTTCGCCCTGCTGCTGGTGCCCATGATGCTGGGCGTTGGGATGCTGTCCCTGCTGGCCGTCATCCTGTGGTTTTACAGCTTTCTGCACGTCCACAATCTCCGGGCCATGACGCCGGAGGCTTTTGGCCAGCTGGAGGACAAATATTTCTGGGAGGACAGAAAGATCAACTTCAAGTGGAATGCCAAGTATAGAAACTGGGTGGGCATCGGCCTTGTGATCGTGGGCATTTACCTGCTCTTGAACAGTCTGTTCAGCTGGCTGTACTGGATACTGCCAGACACCTTTGGCTATCTGTTCCGCCGCCTGCCTCAGGTCGCCGTCGGCATCATCATCATCTGGCTGGGCATCAAGCTCGTCACCGGCAAAAAGCAGGAGCTGGACGGGGAGGAGACCGCGGACGAGAGCGCAGACGTGACCGAGTACACCGACACCCCGGAGTTCCACAGCGTGTTCACTGCCCCGGAGGAACCCGCCGCTCCCGAAGTGCCCGCCATTCCGGACGGGACCGCCGGACCTCAGGCGGAGGATGCTGCAGAGCAGAAGGAGGACGACGGCAATGCGGACGCATAAGGTAGGTACCTTCACGCTTGGATGTACCCTGATCCTGTTCGGCGTGCTGTTCCTCGTCCACCTGTTCGGCGGCGTGCTGACTTACAGCATCATTTTCCGGCTCTGGCCGGTGGTGTTCCTCCTGCTGGGCGGCGAGGTGCTGCTCAGCACCCTGCCGAAAACCGGCCAAAAATTCAGTTTTGACGGCGCGTCCATCGTCCTGCTGGTCATTATGCTCCTCTTCGCCATGTGCATGGCCGGGGCGGACACCTTCTTACAGGCGCTGGATCATTACGGCTGGATCCATTTTGATTCGAGATTTTAATTCAAATCCCCCGCCCGGAGCGTTCAGGATGCTCTGGGCGGGGGGTGAAATTTGTAGAGACTAGCGGAGGCTTCCCCCCAAGGGGAAGCCTTTGGTGCGGTGCTGACAGCCTGCAGGTTCAGACTTGGCTCTCTCCCTTTGGGAGAGCTGTCACCGAAGGTGACTGAGAGGGTGATGCACTGGCAAGTCTGAGAAAGGCCCTCTCAGTCTGCGCCTGCGGCGCAGCCAGCTCCGCCCCCCTTTTGTCAGCTTCGCTGACATTTCCCCCGCAGGGGAATCTGCCCCCAAAGGGGGAGCCAAGACCTAGAACTGACAGCGTTCATGATTAACTAGACCTGCATTCAATACAACTTATCCACACTTGTGCAGGTACCTGTGCAAAACTCCGGGGCCTTCCATTTGGAAGGCCCCGGAGTTTCTCTGTTTTATACGGTTTTCAAGACGGTTTGTGGAGAAATTACTCTTCCACGTCACCCACAATTGCAATATGCACCTCGTCCAGCTGTTTCGGATCCACGGTGGACGGGGAGCCCATCATGACGTCCTGGGCGTTCTTGTTCATGGGGAAGGGGATGATCTCGCGGATGGAGTCCTCACCGGCCAGCAGCATGACCATGCGGTCCACGCCGGGGGCGATGCCCGCGTGAGGGGGCGCGCCGTAGGTGAAGGCGTTGTACATGGCGGGGAACTTGGCCTTGACGTCCTCTTCGCCCAGCCGCACCAGCTCGAAGGCTTTGACCATGATCTCAGGATCGTGGTTCCGGACGGCACCGGAGGACAGCTCCACGCCGTTGCACACCAGATCGTACTGGTCAGCGGTGATGCTCAGCGGGTCGATCTCGCCGCGTTCGGCCTTCAGCAGGGTCTCAAGGCCGCCGGCAGGCATGGAGAAGGGGTTGTGGCAGAATTCCAGCTCGCCGGACTCCTCGCCGATCTCGTACATGGGGAAGTCCACGATCCAGCAGAACTCGTAGCGCTCGGCGTCCATGTGGCCCTCGCAGGCGGCACCCAGCTTATTGCGGAGCACACCGGCGGTCTTCTGGGCGGCAAGCAGCTTGCCGGCGGTGAAGCCGACGAAGTTGCCGGGTTTCAGGCCCAGCTGGACGGTCAGGGGCTCCTTGACGTCCTGCAGAAACTTGCTGACGCCGCCGGTCAGGTTGCCCGCGTCGTCCACCTTGCACCAGTAGGCCTTCTCGCCGGACTGGACCTCCACCTCGGCGCACAGCTTGTCAATGGCCTTGCGGGCCAGCTTGCAGTTGGACACCACAATGGCCTTGACGGCACCGGCATGGAAGGGACCGAATTCGGTCATGCCGCACACCTTGGTCACGTCCTGCACGGTCAGGTCGATGCGCAGATCTGGCTTATCGGAGCCGTAGATCTCCATGGCGTCCCGGTAGGCGATGCGCTTGAAGGGGGCGCTGGAGGCGATGTTGTACTTGCCGTACTTGGCGAAAATGGGGGGCAGAACGTCCTCCAGCACCGCGAACACGTCCTCCTGCGTGGCGAAGGCCATCTCCATGTCCAGCTGATAGAACTCGCCGGGGGAGCGGTCGCCGCGGGCGTCCTCGTCCCGGAAGCAGGGTGCGATCTGGAAATAGCGGTCGAAGCCCGCGGTCATCAGCAGCTGCTTGAACTGCTGGGGCGCCTGGGGCAGGGCGTAGAACTTGCCGGGATGGTTCCGGGCGGGCACCAGGTAGTCCCGGGCGCCCTCGGGGGAGGAGGCGGTCAGAATGGGGGT
>CALEQS010000037.1 GCA_937907975.1 uncultured Clostridia bacterium
CGATGATGTCCAGCAGTTCCTGTTTGGTGAAATCACTGGTGTCGATAAAGTGGCGCAGTTTCGCAGTCATATTGAATTACCTCCAGAAATTTAAGTTGAGAGAGCGGGAAAAGAAAAATTTGATGCACTGTCCACAAACGAGACGGGCACAGCCTGAGAAGCGTCAGCCCTGGATCTTGGGTTGCTGCTGGGTAATGCAGTGGATGTTGCCGCCGCCATAGGCCACCTCGGTGGTCAGGACGGGCTCGACCGCATAGCCGGGAAAGATCTCCTTGATCTGTTCCACTGCCAGTGCATCGTTCTCGTCGCCGTACTGGGGCAGGATGATGGCGTTGTTGGTGATGAGGAAGTTCATATAGGAGGCGATGGAGATCTCGCCCTCCTCCCGGGGAATCGCGCCGGTAGCGATGTCAATGGAGTCGGCGTCCTTCAGATAGCAGGGCTTTTTCGTCATGCACAGCTTGTGCACCTTCAATTTGCGGCCCTTGGCGTCAGTGGCATTGGACAGCGTCTCGTAGGCAGCCCGGGCGGGAGCGTAGAAGGGGTGATCCGGGTCGTCGGTCCAGATGCAGGCAACCTCACCGGGACGCACATAGCAGGCCACGTCGTCGATATGGCCGTTGGTCTCATAGGGGTCAATGCCGTCTTTGATCCAGATGATCTTTTCCAGATTCAGATACTTCTTGAGCATCGTCTCGATCTGCTCCTTGTCGAGCTCCGGGAAGTTGCGGCCGGACTCCGGATTCAGCAGGCACATCTCCGTGGTGATGAGCGTGCCCTCGCCGTCGACATGAATGGAGCCGCCTTCCAGAATGAAGTCCAGCCCGGCGGGGCAGCTGTCGGCATCGGTGCGGTAGGAGTCGATGCCCTGCAGATCGCAGATCTTCTGGGCCATGGCGTCGTCGTTGGCCCAGGGGAAATACAGTCCGTCCTTCAGACCGCCCCAGGCGTTGAAGATCCAGTCCACGCCGCGGATCTCGCCCTTGTCGTTGATGACAAAGGTGGGGCCGCTGTCGCGCACCCAGGCGTCGTCGGAGGAGGCCTCCACCACACGGATATTTTCGGGCAGCCGGGCGCGGGCATTGGCATATTGGTCGTTGTTGACCAGCATGGTGACGTTGGTGTGCCTGGCGATGGCCCTGGCTACTTCGGTAAAAGCGCGCTGTGCGGGTTTGGCACCCTGTCTCCAGTTGTCTGTGCGCTGGGGCCAGATCATAAAGATGTGTTCCTGCGGCTCAAATTCACCGGGCATACGGAAGCCGTCCTGTTTTGGGGTAGAACCATAGATGCGTTTTGCCATATCAATACCTCCTGAGTGAAACTGAATTTAGGAAGAGGGACGGTTTATTTCTGCCTGCCGCGCACTGCGATGAGGATCTCGCCCAGCGCGATGCAGATGATGGAGCCGATGGTGATGGGCAGAGTATCTGCCACTGCATCGGCGGACATGGGAATGGCGGTAAACAGGATCGCTATGATGATCAGGATCATGGGCAGAGCGGCCATGATCTTCTGCGTGACTGGGCCGCCGGGGACCCGGAAGGGCCGCTCGGTGTCGGGGTCCACTCTGCGCAGCTTTAAAAAGGCAGGGAACACGGGCAGATAGCCCAGCAGAAAGAGCACCAGATTCAGCGCGAAAAAGCTCCAGAACAGCTCGGAGTCCGGTGCGATGAGCTGCATGACTACGCCCAGCAGTACAATGGCGCTGGCGACGATGCCGTTGGTGAGGGCGGCTCCGATGGGCATATCATTCTTTGCCCAGCGCTTGGAAAAGACCCGGGGCATATCGCCGTTGTCGGCGGCGTAAGCGGCGGTGGAGTTGACGCCCATAGACCAGGAGATCATGTTGCCGAACAGTGTGACCATGAACAGCAGGGCGATGGCCCCAATGAAGAGACCGCCGGAACGCCCGGTCATCAGAATGATGGCGTCGATGAGCCCGGAGGAAGAACTGATCTCGTGGGTGGGTATGGCCGCGCCGATGCCAAAGCCGCCGATCAGATAGATGGCCGCAATGACCAGTCCGCCAATAATGATGGCCTGTGGGATCTGCTTTTTGGGATCGCTCATATCATCGGAGAAGGTACAGACCACCTCAAAGCCCAGCATATTGAAGATAATGACAGAGATAAAGGACAGGCTCTCCAGATCAAAGCTGGGCAGAAAGCTGGCGGGGGACATATCGTTTGCAAAGCCGTTTTTGATGCCGAAGTAAATGCCCATCACGCCTACCAGCAGAGCGAGCACGACCTTGATGACAGCACAGATATTCAGAATAAAAATGTTGTCGCAGACCGGGAAGCAGGCAATCAGCGTGACGATCCAGACAAAGGCCAGCTGAATGAGCAGACTGGACACGGGACCCGGCGTGAGTCCGGTGGCGGTGGAAATAAGATCGGGGCAGATCACGGCCAGGGACGCCATCCACAGCGGGAAGTTCAGCCAGTACCACCAGGAGGCGCGAGCCCCCCATTTGGTGCCCGGGTAGGCTTTGCTGACCCAGTCGTACAGACCGCCGTCACCCTGATAGGTGGTGCCAAGCTCGGAGGCAATCAGTCCATAGGGGATCAGAAACAGGACGATCATAAAGATCCACCAGAAAAACTGGCTGTTGCCGATGGCGGCGACCGGTGCCGCGGCTTCCGCTACGAATACAACGCAGATGACCGACAGGATCACACTGCTGAGACTGAATTTTTTCTTCATAGGCTTGCATCCCTCTCTGTGTGGGTAGTGATTTGAAATGTTGGACCCACACCTTGCAGTATTTCCGCTTTTTTGCATATCTTTCATTGGATGCAAATAAAAAAGCGCCGCATCGGTTTTGAGAGACCAATGCGGCGCGTTAGAGAATATAAAGAGCATATAAAAAGAACGGATACACAATGTGTATCCGTTCTTGGTGCACGAGGCGGGAGTCGAACCCGCACGCCCTTGCGAGCACTGGCACCTGAA
>CALEQS010000038.1 GCA_937907975.1 uncultured Clostridia bacterium
GAGCGCCTACGGCGGTTATCCCACTCGCCCTGAAATATGCCACAGGCATATTTCTATTTCGGACTCACCCCCCCAAGGGGAAGCCTATTTTACAGGCAGACGAGCCCAGCCTCACTTCTGCTCTCTGTGCTTTTTCGCCCAGCCCTCCTTGTGCACCTGACGGGCGCGGGCGACGGCCAGCGCGTCGGCGGGGACAGTGGAGGTGATGGTGCTGCCGGCGGCGGTAAATGCGCCGGACTCCACGGTGACGGGGGCGACCAGGTTGGTGTTGCAGCCGATAAAGACGTTGTCGCCCACGGTGGTGCGGTACTTGTGGTTGCCGTCGTAGTTGCAGGTGATGGAGCCGCAGCCGAAGTTGCAGTGGCTGCCCACGTCGCTGTCGCCCACATAGATGAGGTGGGGCAGCTTGGTGCCCTCACCGATGACGGCGTTCTTGACCTCGACGAAGTCGCCCACCTTGGCGTTGTCCGCCACCCGGGTACCGGGCCGGACATAGGCGAAGGGGCCGATATTGACGTTGGCACCGAACGCCGCTTCATTGAGCTGGCTGGAGTTGGCCACGCAGCCGTCGCCCAGCGTGCAGTCGCGGATCATGGTGTTGGGGCCGATCTCGCAATTTGCGCCGATATGGGTATCGCCCCGCAGGATGACGTTTGGCAGGAGGACCGTGCCCGCACCCACGGTGACGGTGGGATCAATATAAGTGGTGCCGGGATCCAGCAGACGAACGCCGTTCTCCACCAGCTTGGCGTTCAGATCGGTGCGGGCCAGTTCCTGGGCCTGCATCAGATCGAAGGCATCGCTGAGCGGCAGGGCCAGCGGAAGGCCATCCTCGTCCTCGGCGGTAAGGGGTTTGATCTGACCAAGCATCTTCACACCGCCGTTTTTGGCCAGCTTCGCCGCGCTCAGGCGGCCGATGCCGGTATCAGCGGAGTTGTCGGTGGGGATGGGATCGTCATTGCACAGCATCTCGGCGGCCTCGGAACAGATCCAGACCGGGGAGTTGACGGCAATGACCTGACCTTCTTCTTTTGCGGCGAACGCACGGACGGTGTCGTCCGCGTCCGCGGCGTCCAGCAGACAGACCTGGCTCCCTTCGGGGAAGCACTTGGCAGTCTCCTCGGCCAGCTCAGAACGGGTGAGAATCAAAAACCGCTCGACACCGGCACTCTGAAGTGCGCGTGCCAGCCAGACGGCGGCGGGGGCGAACAGCAGAGGCTGCAGCATGAGCGGAGCAGAATCAGGGTTCTGGGGACAGCGGTCAATGGTGATAACAGCACTGGATGAAACCATAGAATTCACGCCTTTCCAAGAAATAACCATTCTGTGATTATTATATCAAATTGATCGTCGAATTGCATTAAATCTGGACAAAAATTTTTTCTTTGGAAGACTTGACGAACCGGGCCGGACTTTTAGAAAGGTTTTTCACCAAATAGCCCAGCTTTTCCCCAGAAAAAACGGGGGATGACAGAGGTTCCGTCATCCTGTATAATAAATTAAACATTGGCCCATTGGTCCAGCCTGACTGCCGCCCTTGAAAAAGGGGGCAGGTCCTTCATGCGGCCTATCAAACATAAAAGAGGGAACAACAATGGTTTTTCAGGAAGAACAGCTCTCCGGCGAGGAGAAATTCAGCGGTCATGTGGTGTCGCTGCGGGTGGATCAGGCCCGCATTGGAGACGGCTCCATTCGGGAACGTGAAGTCGTGGAGCATCCCGGCGGGGTGTCAGTGGCGGTGCTGACGGACGAGGATGAGGTGCTGATGGTGCGCCAGTTCCGCTATGCCCAGCAGGAAGTACTGCTGGAGCTCCCGGCGGGCAAGCTGGAGCGCGGCGAGGACCCCTTCGACGCCATGCGCCGGGAACAGCGGGAGGAGACGGGCACTGTCTCGGAGCACTATGTGTCACTGGGCGTGTGCTACCCCACCCCGGCCTATGACACGGAGAAGATCTACCTCTGGGCGGGCCGGGTGACCGGCTGGGGCGAGCAGGACCTGGACGACGGCGAACTGCTGGAGGTGGAGCGCGTCCCCATTGCCGAGGCGGAGCAGATGGTGCTGTGCAACGAGATCGCCGACGCAAAGACCCAAATTGGCATTCTGAAGGCCGCCGCCCTGGTGCGCTCCGGCGCACTGTGAGGCTTTGGGCTCTGAGACTATGTCTCTGAGCCCGAATATTCTCAGTCAGAACGGGGTTTAGGATGATAAATTGGGGTTTGTGAAAATAAAGGCAGACTTCCACCAATGTCATTCTGAGGGAGCGTCAGTGACCAAAGAATCTTACAGCACCGGCTTCTACGAGCAGAATGTTTCCTGTCGAAGGCGGGTGTTTTAAGATCCTTCGCTGCGCTCAGGATGACAGGCCGAAAGTTTGCAGAGACTGTCGAAGCCTCCCCCCCCAAGGGGAAGCCTTTCGGAGGAAACCTGCAACCCCCACTTTCCCGTATCATGAAATAATGAATATAAAAACATCCGCAGCGAAGCAGATCGCTGCGGATGTTAAATTTTATTTACCGAAACAGACCCATAATAGCAGAACCGAAGCGGTTCCAATAGCCCACAATAAAAATGAGCACCATAATAAAGGGCAGGATCCAGGTGACATAAAAGCGTACCTTTTCCGGGAAGCGCAGGCCCGCGCCGGTGTTGGCCTCCTCGGTGAAGTTCTTCCAGCCCCAGCCCTTGCGGGACACGCAGAACAACAGGTAGACCAGCGAGCCGAGGGGCAGGATATTGTCGGAAATCAGGAAGTCCTCCAGATCCATGATACTGCTGCCCGGGCCGAGGGGCTGCACGCCGCTCCACAGGTTAAAGCCCAGAATGCAGGGCATACTCAGCAGCAGGATGCCGACCAGGTTGACGGCGACCGCCTTTTTGCGGCTCCAGCCCCAGCGCTCCATACCAAAGGTGATGATGTTTTCAAACACAGCAATGACGGTGGACAGGGCGGCGAAGGTCAGGAACACAAAGAACAGGGTGCCCCACAGGCGGCCCAGCGGTATTTCATTGAAGATGTTGGGCAGGGTGACAAAAATCAGGTTGGGGCCGGAGTCCGGGGAGACGCCGAAAGAGAAGCAGGCCGGGAAAATGATAAGGCCGCTCATCAGCGCCACGAAGGTATCCAGCACACCGATGCGGACGGCCTCACTGGCCAGGCGGTGTTCCTTGCCAATGTAGCTGCCGAAGATCGCCAGTGCACCAATGCCAAGGGAGAAGGTAAAGAAAGCCTGTCCCATGGCGGCATATACCGCCTGACCCAGCACAAAATTGCCGTTGGCATCGTACATCAGGTTATTGAGGTCAGGCTTCAGGTAAAATTTCAGGCCCTCCGCCGCTCCGGGAAGCGTCAGGGAACGCACCACCAGCACCACCAGCACTGCCAGCAGACAGATCATCATGACTTTCGTGATCTTCTCCACGCCGTTCTGGAGCCCCAGTGAGCACACACCCATGCAGCCGATGACTACAATGGCCATAAACAGCGTCATAATGCCCGGCTGACCCATCAGGGAACCGAATTCGTTGTTCACGCCGGCGGCATCCAGCCCGACAAAATCGCCGTGCGCCATCTTGACACAATAAAGCAGCAGCCAACCGGCGATCACTGTGTAAAACATCATCAACAGGTAGTTGCCCGCCAGTCCGAACCAGCTGTAAATATGCCACTTTGAGCCTTTGGGCTCCAGTACATGGAAGGAACGAGCAAGCCCCCTCTTGCTGGCCCGGCCTACTGAGAACTCCATGACCATGACCGGCAGACCAAGCAGTACCAGAAACACCAGATAGATCAGCACAAAGGCGCCGCCGCCATATTGGCCGACAATATAGGGAAAGCGCCATACATTGCCGAGACCAATGGCGCACCCGGCGGAAATGAGCAAAAAGCCCAGCCGGGACGAAAATGTCTCACGTTTTTCCAAATAAAAGCCCCTCTCTCTTTATCGCAGTAGTTTGATTGTAGCAAAAAGAAAGAAATCGGTCAATGCGGGGCTTTTTAGCATTAAAAGTGGGAAGTTATAAAGTTCGTAGGTGCGCAAATTCGTGGGCGCGCAAATTTGAGTTTGTAGGTTTGCTGGGCATCCACAATCCGGGTTTTGTCGGTTTTCATGATGATACAGCTTCTCAAAACCCGCACCAGTTTTCCACACATTCGCCCTCGGGATCATCGGCGAGGGACTGAGTCAGAAAGTCTTCCAATGTGGTGCCGGATGTCTCTCCTGTCTCCCGGCACCAGCTTCCGTCCGGCAGTTGGATGCAAGGGCCGCACACCGTATATTCGTCCGCCTGCCCGCCGTGTTCTATAATGATCGGGCAGGCAACCTCCCCTGCGGCACTGGTCAGTTCATCCCGCTCCCGCCAGTAACACCGTCTCCAGCTCCATCGCGTCCCACTGGGCACAGATGGCGTCCAGCTTCTCGGGTGTCTCGTAGCGGTAGCTGTGTTCATTGTCCACAGCCACAGTGATACTGTCAATGCTCTGGGACCACGGGGCGGCCACCGGTTCCGGCGTGAACTTCTTCGGCCAGATGCGCCAGAGCAGCAAACCCAGTGCCAGTGCCGCCAGCACGATGCCCAGGATCCATGCTTTCCGCTTTGTCATAAGGAACACCCCTTTCTGAGCCTATCTTATCAAAGCTCTGTTATGTATGTCCGGTCATTTCCTCTCATCTCATCAGACGCAAAACCGTTCCGAAAAGTTCCCCCGCCGGAAGCCTGTGCGGGCATGGAATTTTCTTGTCTTTTCCCCACTGCCTTGCTATAATATAGGGAGGTTTACCCTGTTATGAAGGTTTCGCCCGCTCTGTGCGGGCTGGATAAGGAAGTGATCCTGTGCCGAACAACGAATCAAAGCCGGAGCCCAAGCGCTCCGCCAATCCGGAGGCCAAGCGGGAGAAGCCGGAAAAATCCTCTTCCACGCTCGCCAGAGCGCTGGAGCCCCGGGTGTGGATCTATTTTCTCTTTCTGTTGATCTTTTCCGGCGTCACGGCCCTGTTCCGCCCCTATGTGGGTATGGCCGAGGCAGCGGCAACACTGCTGCTGTTCTGCGTCCATAAGCTCTCCTCCCGCTCCCGCCAGCAGGCGGTGGAGCACTATATCGCCTCTACCGGAGAGGAGCTGGGCGCAGCGGGCAACGACGTGATGCTCAACGCCCCCTTCCCCATGGTGATCTTCCGCCCCGATACCGATGAGATCATCTGGTCCAACGAACTGTTCCTGCGCATCACCGGGGAGCGGGAGCATCTGTTCGATACGAAGATCACCTCTGCCGTCCCCGGGTTCGACACCCGCTGGCTCATGGAGGGCAAGACGGAGTGTCCCTCCACCGTGATGATCGACGACCGGAAGTTCACCGTGTTCGGCCACATGGCCCGGACGAAGAGCGGCCGCTCCAGCGCCAGCATCATCGCCACCACCTATTGGCTGGACGTCACCGATGATCTGGCCCTCAAGGACCTGTACTACGGTTCCCGCCCCGTGGTGGCCATCCTGACCATCGACAACTACGACGATCTGTGCCGCGGTCTGAACGACAACGCCCGTTCCGCCCTGCGCAGCGCCATCGACGAACAGATCGAGCTGTGGACAAAGCCCACCAACGGCCTGGTGCTACGCTATGACCGGGACCGCTATCTCTTTGTCTTTGAAGAGCAGTACCTGAACGCCCTGCAGGAGGCCAAGTTTGCCCTGCTGGATGCGGTGCGCAAGATCAACTCCACCAACGGCCTGTCCGCCTCCATGTCCATCGGCATCGGCATGGACACCAACTTTGCGGAGTTGCTGCAGTTCGCCTCGCTGGCCACCGAGATGGCCCTGAGCCGGGGCGGCGATCAGGCGGTCATCAAAAACCGCTTCAATTTCGAGTTCTACGGCGGCCGCGCCAAGGAGACCGAGCGGCGCACCAAGGTCAAGAGCCGGGTCATGGCCAACGCCCTGGGCGGGCTGATCTCCAGCGCCTCCACCGTGTACACTATGGGTCATAAGTTCACCGATCTGGACTCCATCGGCGCCTGCGCCGGCATCGTGGCCGCCGCCCGCAAGAACGGCGTGCGCGCCCGCATTGTCATTGAATCCGGCAATAACCCCTCCACCATCATGGTGAACCGGCTGCGTCAGTTGCCGGAGTACAAGGATGTATTCATCACCGCCGACACGGCTATGCTGGAGGCGGACAACCACTCCCTGCTGGTGGTGGTGGACACCAACCGGCCTGATCAGGTGGTGGCCGAGCAGCTGCTGCTCAGCTGCAACAAGGTGGCGGTCATCGACCACCACCAGCGCTCTGCCAAGTATATCGAAAACGCCGCCCTCAACTACCACGAGCCCTACGCCTCCTCTGCCAGTGAGCTGGTGACGGAGCTGCTCCAGTATCTTCTGGACTCCACCGATCTGCTGCGGGGCGAGGCCGAGGCCCTGCTGGCCGGTATTGTGCTGGATACCAAGAGCTTCACCCTCCGCACCGGCGGGCGCACCTTTGAGGCCGCCGCCTTCCTGCGCCGCTGCGGCGCGGACACCGTGGAGGTCAAGCGGCTGTTCCAGAACAATCTTTCCGACACCATCGCAAAATTCGACATCATCTCCAACGCTCACACCTACAAAAACGGTGTTGTCATTGCCGCCGTCAACCACACCGTGGGCCGGGTCACTGCCGCCCAGGCGGCAGACGAGCTGCTCAACGTGGCGGGCACTGCCGCCAGTTTCGTCCTCTTCCCGGACGATGAGAGCCGGGTCTATATCTCTGGCCGCTCCATCGGCGACGTCAACGTGCAGGTCATTCTGGAGACCCTCGGCGGCGGCGGCAACGCGGCAGCCGCGGCAGCCCAGATCCCCGGCGCCGACGTGGACAAGGTGCTCCAGCAGCTGCTGAGAGCGATAGATGAGTATTTCAAGGACGAGGAGTAAGTGAAAAAATTCCCCGGTTCCTGTTATTCTGAGGCCAAGGGCCGAAGAATCTTATAACACCGATCTGCTACAAGCGGAACGCTTCTTGTCGGAGACGGGGTGCTTCAAGATCCTTCGCTCCGCTCAGGATGGCAAGTAGGAGCGTTCAGAATGATGAGTGGACGGGTGCCTGGAATGGCAGCTGGATGGACTGCCCGGTGTCTGGCCGGGCAGTCATAAAATTTTGCATTTTCTGTTTTCCGGCGTTTTGCCGGAGTGTCATAAGGAGGAAAACATTATGAAAGTTATTTTGCAGCAGGACGTCCGCGGACAGGGCAAGAAGGGTCAGCTCGTCGAGGTTTCCGACGGCTACGCCCGCAATTTTCTGTTTCCCCGCAAGCTGGCTGTTGCCGCCACCACGGACAACGTGAACACCATGAAGCTGCAGGACAAGGCCCGCCGGGAGCGGGAGGCCAAGGAGAAGGCCGAGGCCATGGAGCTGGTGCAGAAGCTGAAGGACTGCCCGGTCAAGGTCGCCGCCAAGGCCGGTGCCGGCGGCAAGCTGTTCGGCAGCGTCACCACCAAGGAGATCTCCGCCGCCCTCAAGGAGCAGTACGGCTATCAGGTGGAGAGCAAGAAGCTCTCCTGCGACCCCATCAAGGCCTTCGGCACCTTCACCGTCAAGTGCAAGCTGGGCTACGAGGTCACCGGCAATATCACCGTCGAGGTCGTGGAGGCGTAAGGGCGTACAGACCGTTAAAGCCTTTTCTTTGCAGGGCAATCCCCCACAGGGACGCCTTTTGCGCAGTATAAACAACAGAACCTTTCGTTCAACGGGAAGGCTTCGAGAACTTTACGCCCCCAGGAGGTGAACCACCATGCCAACAGATGAAGAACTGCTCTCCCGCCAAATGCCCCACAGCGTGGAGGCGGAGCAGGCGGTGCTGGGCTCCATTCTGATCGACAGCGAATGCCTGCCGCAGATCGTGGAACAGCTCAAGCCGGATGATTTCTATATCCGCCAGAACCGGAAGGCCTTCCAGACCATCTATGCCATGTTCTCCATGTCCCAGAAGATCGACCCGGTGACGGTGCTCAATCAGATGCGACTGGACGGCACCTATCAGGAGGGCGTCACAAGAGAATACTTCTTCCAGCTCATGGACGTGACTCCCACCGTCACCAATGTGATGGACTATGTGGCCATCGTGAAGGACCGCTCCACACTGCGCCAGATCGCCGAGGCCGCCAACGCCCTGAACAGCATGGTGGCCAACAACGAGGGCACCTCCGCTGAGGTGCTGGAGGCCGCCGAGCAGCGCATTTATGCCATCCGGCAGGGCAAATCCGCTCAGGGCCTGCACCATATCACTTCCGTGATGCACGAGGTCTATGATCGTCTTGCCGAGCTGGCCAGCAGTGACAGCGCCGTCCCCGGCCTGTCCACCGGCCTGCCCGATCTGGACGCGGTCATCTCCGGTCTCAACAAGAGCGATCTGTTGCTGCTGGCCGCCCGCCCCGGCATGGGCAAGACGTCGCTGGCGCTGAACATCCTGCTCTACGCCGGCAAGCACTCCGGCAAGGCGTGCGTGTTTTTCTCGCTGGAAATGAGCCGGGAGCAGCTGGCTATGCGCCTTCTGAGCAACGAGTCCTTCGTGGACAACAAGGTGCTCACCACCGGCAAGCTGACCGACAGCGACTGGGAGAAGGTGGCGCTGGCCACCACCGCCCTGAACCACACGAATATCCTCATTGACGACAACCCGTCCCTGTCCGTGGCGGACATGAACGCCAAGTGCCGCCGGGTAGAGAACCTGGGACTGGTGGTCATCGACTATCTGCAGCTGATGACCAGCGCCGGCGGCAAGCAGAACTACTCCGGCGAGAGCCGCCAGCAGGTGGTCAGCGACATCTCCCGCGCCCTGAAGATCATGGCCAAGGAGCTGAACGTGCCGGTCATCTGCCTGAGCCAGCTGTCCCGTGCCAACGAAAACCGCGAAAACAAGCGCCCGCGCCTGAGCGACCTGCGTGAATCCGGTGCCATCGAG
>CALEQS010000039.1 GCA_937907975.1 uncultured Clostridia bacterium
TCCCGGCTGTCCAGCTCAATACGGTACTGCTGAATGTCGGGGCGGTTATTTTCCACGGGGCGGACGGTGATCTCTACCGGGTCGCGCTGGTATACCCAGGAGATGTCCATGACCTCCCGGGAGATGGTGGCGGAGAACAGACCCAGATTTCTGCGCTGGGGCATCATGTCCAGAATTTTGGTGACTTCCTCAATGAAACCCATGTCCAGCATCCGGTCGGCCTCGTCCAGCATGACGGTCTGCACCGTGTTCAGCTTGACGGTGTGGCGCTTGATGTGGTCCATGAGACGGCCCGGGGTGGCCACCACGATCTGGGGCTTTTTCTTCAGCTGATTGATCTGCTTGTCAATGGGCTGGCCGCCGTAAAGGCAGACCACCCGGACGCCCTCCTTGTGGCTGCACAGCACCCGGAGCTCGTCCACGATCTGGATGGCCAGCTCCCGGGTGGGGGCCAGCACCAGAGCCTGTACATCGGTGGAGGCGGGATCAATGTGCTCCACAATAGGAATGCCGAAGGCAAAGGTCTTGCCGGTGCCGGTGGGGGCCTTGGCCACTACGTCCTTCCACTCCATCAGGCTGGGAATGCTGCCGCCCTGCACCGGGGTGGCCATGGTATAGCCCTTGTCATTCAGGGCCTGCATCACCTCGGGGGACAGCCCGAGGGAATCATATCGGATGTTTTCTTCGACTTCAACGCCGTTAATTTCCATTTTCGTCCGTATCCTTTCTATCTGACGGTACAATCCCTTTTAGTCTAACACAAAGCAGGACTGGATGCAAGAATCAGAGAGAAATGCGGGGAAAAGTGCGTTGGATTGTGATCAAATGGCTAACGTACCGTTTTCATCCTCCAGCAGAATGAGAATTTTCTGTTCCGCCCCAGTGGCGGCGTTGATGCAGACAATATAGTGTTGACCGTTTTCCGCCTGGCAGATGAACTCCCAGCACAGCACCTCGTATTCGCCGTCCGTCGGGATCAGGGCCAGCCGTTCCTTCTGGATGGACAGCAGGGGAGAGACGTTTTCGCGGGCGGAGTCCACGCTGACTGCCGGTGACTCAAGAGTGCGCTCAGCGTGATTTGAGAGGTAGGAGGTGGACTCAAAACCTACGATGCTGCCCGTGTCAAGCGCGACGGTGACACTGCACAGATCCGGGTAACATAACACATCTCCATCCCGATAGGCAAAGTTGACGGTCAGACGGTTTTCACTCTCGTGGCGGTAGGTCTCCTCCATATCTGCATAGCCATTTCGCTCCATAAATTCCATGGCCTGCCGGACGGCCTGCTCGGCAGAGATCTGCCGCTGGGTCACAAGGCGGGAATTGGTCAGCTCGATGACCTTTCCGCCCTGCTTGGTGACGCTCACATTCAGCTCGCCCCCGTCCACGGCGGCAGAGCAGGCGTAGAACGGGATCTCGCCCCTGGCCTCGCCGGTCAGGGAGAAGATGCTCTCCCGCAAACCGGTGCACTCTGCGGCGGCTTTCACGGCCTGCTGGCCGGTCACCTCGTCCAGTCCTGCCAGCATTTTGGGCTCACTGCTGGCCAGATGGTCGGAGAATGGGCCGTCATAGGTCATGGTGGGCAGTTCCGGAAAATTGGTTTCGATGTTTTCATAAGAGCTGCCCGCCAGCACATCGCCGCCCTCACTGAGCTCAGAGAGCCGCCGCTCCACCGACTCCACATCGTCCAGATCGGTGTTGCCGTCGTTGAGCTGTTCCTCCAGTGTCTCCAGCCGCTCCCGCAGTTGAGAGGCAGCGGTGGAGAGTGCCCGCAGATTTTCGGTCTCCTCATCGCTTAGACCACCGTTTGCGGCGGCAGAGCGGGCGAGGGCAGAGGCATAGTCTCCCACCCGGGAGAGAAAGGCGGCAGTCTGCGTCAGTTCAATGTTGGCGTAGGGGAGTGCGCCCATGGCGGCCTGGGCCGTGGCCGCCTCGGCCTGGATCTCCGCGCTGAGCAGACTGGTCATGGCGGGCGTGACCACATAGATCTCCTTCTGCATGGCCGAGTCGATCCGGCTGACGCTGGAGACCAGCTGAGAAAACGAGCGCAGATAGCTGTTGGTGATGGAGCGCTGATAGACCGTCACCGTGCGGCGCAGAGACAGCACGCATCCCATCAGCACCAGAAAGAGTGCCGCCAGAAACGAGATCACCCGCACCCAGCCCCGCCGGGAAAGAGAACGCATCACAATAAAAACCCCTCTCAGTGTAGTTCTTATTGACAGACTGCGCAGTTTTGCGGGAAGTATGCGAAAAAGGACTGCTAAAGCAGTCCTTTTTCGTGAGATATTTATTTGTCGATTTGAAAAATCAGTTCAGCTTTTCCAGACCGATCTTCATGCGACGGATCGTCTCATTCTTGCCCAACACCTGGCAGATCTCCACGGCACCGCCCGGGGTGACGGACTTACCGGCAGCGGCAATACGGATGGGCCACATGACCTTGCCCACCATCTTGTTGAGCTTGGCGCCCTCTTCCTCGGCCATCTTCTCGGCCAGACCGTAGAGCGTATCGTGAATGGCATCGTAGCTCCAGTCCTGAATGGCCTCCACAGCGGCCAGCTCCTGCTCCAGAATGGCCTTGGAGCTCTCGGGAGTGAGCTTGTTCTTCTTGTTGCTGAACAGCTCCACGCCGTACTCGGGAAGCGCGGCAAAGAAGTCCACCATGGCGGGGATCTCGGTCAGGGTGTTGATGCGCCCCTGCACCAGCGCGGCGATGAGGCCGGCGTCCAGCTCGGCGGGAACGGCAGAGCGGATGTAGGGCTCAGCCAGCTTGGCAAAGTCCTCCGGGGACAGAGCACGGATATAGCTGGCGTTGAAATAGTTGAGCTTCTCCAGGTTGAAGGCGGAAGGGCTCTTGGAGATGCCGGCGATGTCGAAGGCCTCGATGAGTTCGGGCATCGTGAAGAACTCCTGCTCGGCCAGCTCACCCTTGGGGCTCCAGCCCAGCAGGGTGACATAATTCACGATCGCTGTGGAGAGGTAGCCCATCTTGACCAGATCCTCATAGGAGGGGTCGCCGTGACGCTTGGACATCTTGCGGACGATCTCCTTCTCCGCACCGGTCTCCGGGTCGACCTCCTTGGCATCGATCATGACGCTGGCGCAGTGCACATAGGTGGGGATCTCCCAGCCAAAGGCCTCATACAGCAGATTGTACTTGGGGGAAGAGGACAGATACTCACTGCCGCGCACCACATGGGTGATGCCCATCAGATGGTCGTCGATGACGTTGGCAAAGTTGTAGGTGGGCAGACCGTCGCTTTTCAGCAGGATCTGATCCTCCAGATCGGCGTTGTCTACGGTGATGTCGCCATAGACCGCGTCGTGGAAAGTGGTGTGGCCTTCGGGGATCTTCTGACGGATGACATAAGGCTCGCCGGCGGCCAGCTTGGCGTCGATCTCCTCCTGCGTGAGATGCAGGCAGTGGCGGTCATACTTCGCGTTGGGGTCGTCGGCGTGGAGCTGCTGGAGCCGCTCCTCGGAGCAGAAGCAGCGGTAGGCGCAGCCCTTTTCAATGAGCAGTTCGGCATACTTCTTGTAGTAGCCCATGCGCTCAGTCTGCACATAGGGGGCCACAGGGCCGCCCACATCGGGGCCCTCGTCATAGTCCAGTCCGCAGGCGTCCATCGTGCGCTTGATGACGTCCACGGCATCCTCCACCTTACGCTTCTGGTCGGTGTCCTCGATGCGCAGAATAAATTTGCCCTTCGCGTGGCGGGCAATCAGATAGGTGTACAGCGCAGTGCGCAGATTGCCGACGTGCATATAGCCGGTGGGGGAAGGGGCAAACCGGGTACGGACCTCGCCGTGGGGAATGCGCGCTTCCATCTCTTCAAACCATTGGTGATCCAGTGCCATGGTGATATACCTCCAATTATAAGTGAATCTATTGTATTTTTTTCGGGGGAAAAAGTCAAGTTGACAGGTAATTTTCCTTCTTATATAATAGACAGGAAATTTGTAATGTGGGAAGGTACCTTCTTTTATGGAAAAAATCGTTGATTTGATCTCCGCCCGGGTGTCCAAGGCCTTTGAGATCGCCGGTTATGACGCCGCGCTCGGCACGGTCACCGTGTCCAACCGGCCCGACCTGTGCCAGTACCAGTGCAACGGCGCAATGGCCGCCGCCAAGCAGTATCACAAGGCCCCGTTTATGATCGCACAGGCCGTGGTGGATCAGATGGCAAACGATGAGATGTTTGCCAAGGTGGAGATGGTGAAGCCCGGCTTCATCAATCTGGATCTCAGCGGCGATTTCCTCGCCAAGTGTATGAACACCATGAATCAGGACGAGCGCTGCGGCGTGGAGAAGGTGGAAAAGCCCCTGTCCATCGTGGTGGACTACGGCGGGCCCAATGTGGCCAAGCCCCTGCACGTCGGCCATCTGAGAAGCGCCGTCATCGGCGAGTCCATCAAGCGCACTGCCCGCTTTATGGGCCATAAGGTGGTGGGCGACGTCCATCTGGGCGACTGGGGCCTTCAGATCGGCCAGATCATCTGCGAGGTAAAGGAGCGTCAGCCTGACCTGCCCTATTTTGATGCGAATATTACCACTGGCTATCCCGATGAGGCTCCGTTCACCATCTCTGATCTGGAGGAGATCTATCCCTGTGCCTCCAAGAAGTCCAAGGAGGACGAGGCCTTCAAGCAGGCCGCTCAGGCCGCTGTGGCTGAGCTCCAGGCGGGCCGCCCGGGCTACCGCGCTCTGTGGAAGCACATCATCAATGTCTCCGTGGCCGACCTGAAGCGCAATTACGAGAAGCTGGACGTAAGCTTTGACCTCTGGATGGGCGAGAGCGATGCCCAGCCCTACATTCCTTCCATGGTG
>CALEQS010000040.1 GCA_937907975.1 uncultured Clostridia bacterium
GCCCTCTCCGTCACGGCTGACGCCGTGCCACCTCTCCCAAAGGGAGAGGCAAGTCCAGACCTGCAAGTCTTGTCTTGGCTCCCCCTCCGGGGAAGCTGGCATTTGCGCAGCAAATGACTGAGAAGGCCTTCTTTGCCTATAATAAATATAAATATTATCTCCGCTCAAAATACGCCCTGGTCTGATCCCCGTTGCGGTGGACCATGGCGGTGAGCTCCTCCAGAGAGCCAAACTTCTGCTCGCCCCGGAGCCGCTCGTAGAACTCCACCCGAATGGGCTTACCATAGAGGTTGCCGTCAAAGTCGAGAATCCACGGCTCCACGGTGATCTGGTCGCCATCGTCGATGGTAGGGCGGCTGCCCACATTGGTGACAGCCATGCGGCTCTGCCCATCCGGTGTGACCACCTTTGTGGCATAGACGCCGTGGGCGGGCACGATGATCTCCGGCGGCAGGATCAGGTTGGCCGTCGGGAAGCCGATGGTGCGCCCCAGCTGTTTGCCGTGCACCACCTCGCCGGTGAACACATGGGGGTGGCCCAGAAATTCCATAGCCCGGCCCATCTCGCCCTGGGCGACCAGCGTGCGGATATAGGTGGAGGACACTGTGATGCCGTCCAGCTCCACCTTGTGGATGATGTCGCACCCGATGCCCAGCTCGGCGCACAGCTGCTGGAGCCGGGCCGGATTGCCCTCGCCCCGGTAGCCGAAGTGGAAATCGTGGCCGGCCACCACATGGATGACACCCAGCTCCTTCTGGAGGTATTCCGTAACAAAATCCCGCCACGGCATCCGCATCATCCGCTCAAACTGGCCGATCTGCACCTCCTGAATGCCGTAATAGCGCTCCATGAGCCCCTCCCGGTCCTCCGGGGTGCTGAGCAGCGGGATCTGACGGCCCAGGATCTCCGAAGCCGGGTGCTTGTCGAAGGTAAACGCCGCAGCCACGGCATTCTCTGCCCTGGCAACCTCAGCCACCCGGCGCAGCAGCGCCCCGTGGCCGAGATGGACTCCATCGAAGAAGCCCAGCGCGATCACCCGTCTTGTCTCTTGGTTCAAGTCAAACATCTCCCTGATGGAAACGATGGTTTCTCTTTTATTTCTGCTCCGGCGGCGCGAAGAAGCTCTTGACGGTGGACATGACGCCGTCCTTCCGCTCCCCCAGCATCAAAAACTCGCCGCTCTCGCCGTAGCCCCGGAACCGGCCATCCTCTCCTTTTGACGGAAACTTGTTGCCGTTGCGGCACCGCCGCTCCACCTCGCCGGAGATATTCACCGCCGGATGATCGGCGAAATAGGAGTCCACGCTGAACAGCAGTGCCGGGGCATTGTCCGCACTCAGGATCTCGTCCATGGTGACCGCCTGACTGAGATCAAACCCGGCGGCCATGGTGCGCCGCAGAGTCGCCATGGTGCCACCGCAGCCCAGCGCCTGACCGATGTCGTGGCACAGGGTGCGGATATAGGTGCCCTTGGAGCAGCGCACCCGCAGCAAAAAATCCTGCTCAGACTGCTGTTCCAGCACCTCCAGCGCGGAGATCGTAATGTTCCGGGGCTTGCGCTCCACAATCCTGCCCTGCCGGGCCAGCTCATAGAGCTTCTTGCCGTTCTGCTTCAGGGCGGAGTACATGGGTGGGATCTGCTGAATGTCTCCGGTGAACCGGGGCAGGACCGCCTCCAGCTCTGCCCGGGTCACCTCCACCGGGTGTTCCTCCAGCACGGTGCCAGTCACATCCTGGGTGTCTGTGACCACGCCCAGCCGCAGGGTGGCGATATATTCTTTTTCGCCCCGTTCGGCGAACTCCACCGCCCGGGTTGCCCGACCCACAAACACAGGCAGAACACCGGTGGCCAGCGGGTCCAGCGTGCCGGCGTGGCCGACCCGCCGCTCCCCCATGACCCGGCGGAGCTTGGCACACACGTCCATGCTCGTCCAGTTCTGTGGCTTGTCTACAATGATGATCCCGTCCGGCATCTCAGCCCTCCCGCTGCACGGCGCGGATGGCCGCCAGCACCTTGGCCCGGGCCTCCGCCTCGTCTACATCGCGCATGGTGGCGCCCGCCGCCGCCGCGTGGCCGCCGCCGCCCAGAATGCCGCAGGCCTTTGTGGCGTTCAGGCTGCCGTCGGTGCGCAGGCTGACCTTCCACACCCGCTCGTCCAGCTGCCGGAGGGTGGCGGAGACATTGACGCCCTGGATCTTCTTCGCCCAGGCGGCCAGTTCCTCGCTGTCGCCCTGGCTGGCCTGAAGCTCAGCCATATCTTTCTGGGAAATGGCACCGATGGCCAGATGGCCGTCGTCGTAGAACTCCATGCTCTCCAGCAGGCGGTTCTGGAGCCGGATTGTCTTGAGGGAGACGGTCTGGAAGCAGTTCCGGTTGACCTGCTGCCAGAAATCGCCGTAAGTCATGAGCTCCGCCGCGATGCGGTGGGTCTCCGGCGTGGTGTTGTTGTAGACAAAGCAGCCGCAGTCGGTGGTGATGGCGATATAGAGCTGCTTGGCAATGGCGGCGTTCATGACGCCCAGCGTCCTGCAGATGCGGTAGATGATCTCGCCGCAGGCCGCCGCTTTGGCATCCAGGCAGGTCTCCCCCGCGTAGAACTCGTTGGAGGGGTGGTGGTCGATGCAGATCTCACTTTTCCCCTTGTAGTCCTGCGCCGCATCCGGGAGCAGGTTCTCCGTGGCGATGTCCACCGCCACGACGTGCTCGGGTACAAAATTCTCCGGGGCCCACAGGCCGGTCATATAGCCGGCGTAGGTCTCGGTGATGCCCGGGTTGTAGAGGACATGGGCCGTCTTGCCCAGCTCCCGCAGGGCCAGCGCCAGACCTCCGGCGGAGCCCAGCGTGTCGCCGTCCGGGCGGACGTGGGTCAGGATCAGAAAATTGTCCCGCGCCTTCAGCCACTGAGCGCATTCCAGTTCCGTCACTTTTCCTCGTCCTCCTCCAGAATGCGGTCGATCATGCTGACCATCCGCACGCCGCGTTCAATGGAGTCATCCTCGATGAACTGCAGCTCCGGGGTGTAGCGCAGGGTGAGCACCCGGCCCAGCTCCCGGCGCAGATAGCCCGCAGCGGACTTCAGGCCCTTGACCACTTCCTTCACATCGCTGTGATCCAGCACGCTGACATAGACCCGGCAGTAGCGCAGGTCGGTGGTGGTGTCCACCCGGGTGATGGAGATCAGGCCGTGGACACGGGGATCCTTCACCGTGCGGATCAGGCTGGCCAGCTCCCGCTGAATGTCCTCATTGATCCGGTTGATTCGATTCGTTGCCATAGTTTTCTCCTTATCAGAAAAGGCGCAGAACGCAGAATGAAATTCTGCATTCTGCGCCATATAGTTTCACAGAATTTCCCGCCCCGCAGGGCGGGAAACAAATTGCGATCCGCAGACAGGCGGAATTCACTTCCGCCTGTCTGCACTTCTCGCGCTGACCGGGGCGACAATTCGCGCAGCGAATCGAGTCCCGGTCAGCGTGCATTTCTTTCGCAGGAAAGGCGGAGCCTTTCCGAGAACTTATCTCTCGATCTCCTGCATCTCGAAGCACTCGAGGATGTCGCCCACCTTCAGGTCGGAGAACTTCTCCAGCGTGATGCCGCACTCGTAACCGGCGGAGACTTCCTTCACGCTGTCCTTGAAGCGCTGCAGGGAGGCGATCTCGCCCTCGTGGATCACGATGCCGTCGCGCACCAGACGCAGCTGGGCGTTGCGGGTGACCTTGCCCTCCAGCACATAGCTGCCGGCCACGATGCCGACACCGGTGATCTTGTAGACCTGGCGCACCTCGACGCGGCCCAGCTCAACTTCCTTGAACTTGGGCTCGAGCATACCCTTCATGGCAGACTCGATCTCCTCGATGCACTCATAGATGACGCGGTACATCCGCATATCCACCTTGTCGCGCTCGGCGGCCTGCTTGGCCTGGGAGTCGGGGCGGACATTGAAGCCCACGATGATGGCGTTGGAGGTGGAGGCCAGCATGACGTCGCTCTCGTTAATGGCACCCACTGCGCAGTGGATGACCCGGACGTTGACCTCCTCGTTGCTCAGCTTCTCCAGAGAGATCTTGACGGCCTCGGCGGAGCCCTGAACATCGGCCTTGACGATGATATTCAGGGTCTTCATCTCGCCTTCCTTGATCTGGCTGAACAGGTCGTCCAGACTGACCTTCTGCACCGGGCGGTTCATGGCGTCCTTCTTCTCCTGCTTGCGCTGCTCGGCCAGCTCGCGGGCCATACGCTCGTCGGCGACCACATAGAAGTCGTCACCGGCCTCAGGCACTTCGGACATACCGATGATCTCCACGGGCACGGAGGGGCCGGCATCCTTCAGCTTCTTGCCGCGGAAGTCGGTCATGGCGCGGACACGGCCCACGGCGGTGCCGGCGATCAGAATGTCGCCCTGATGCAGGGTGCCATTCTGGACCAGCAGGGTGGCCACGGGGCCTCGGCCCTTCTCCAGCCGGGCCTCAATGACCGCGCCCTTGGCGGTGCGGTTGGGGTTGGCCTTCAACTCGCGCATCTCGGCGGTCAGCACCATCATATCCAGCAGGTTGTCGATGCCCTCGCCGGTCTTGGCAGAGATCTTGCAGACGATGGTGTCGCCGCCCCACTCCTCGGGCACCAGACCGTACTCGGTCAGCTGCTGCATGATGCGGTCGGGGTTGGCGCCGGGCTTATCCATCTTGTTGATGGCGACAATGATCGGAATTTCGGCGGCCTTGGCGTGGTTGATGGCCTCGATGGTCTGGGGCATGATGCCGTCATCGGCGGCCACGACCAGAATGGCCAGGTCGGTGATCATCGCGCCGCGGGCACGCATGGCGGTGAACGCCTCATGGCCGGGGGTGTCCAGGAAGGTGATGACCTTCTCACCCACATTGACCTGGTAGGCGCCGATGGCCTGCGTGATGCCGCCGGCCTCGCCGGAGGCCACGTTGGCGTGGCGGATATAGTCCAGCAAGCTGGTCTTGCCGTGGTCGACGTGGCCCATGACCACGACAACGGGGGCGCGCTCCACCAGATCTTCTTCCTTATCCTCGTGGTCGTCGATCAGCTTCTCCTCGATGGTGACGATAACCTCGTGCTCCACGACGCAACCCAGCTCCTCAGCGATGATGGCGGCGGTGTCGAAGTCGATCACATCGGACAGAGAGGCCATGACGCCGTTCTTCATCAGGGTCTTGACCACCTCGGCGCCGGTCTTCTTCATCCGGCTGGCCAGTTCGCCCACGGAGATCTCGTCGGGGATCTGTACCTTCACAGGGGCCTTGCGGGCGATCTCCTGCTGCAGGCGGCGCATCTGGCGGGCCTGCTCCTCCTGACGGCGCTTGGCGGACTGGCGCTGCTGCTGCTGGCGGTTGCGGCTCTGCTGCTTGATCTTCTGCTTGCCCTGGCTCTGCTGCATCCGCTCGGCGCGCTCGGGGGCCAGATCCTCCAGATGCTGGTCATAGCGGTCCAGATTGACGTCGGCCGCCTTGCGGGTGTCCACGACCTTCTTCTGGGGCACGCGGCTCTTGGGTGCGCTCTCCACAACGGGCTTGGCGGCCTGCTCGGCCTTCTTCTGCTCGCCGCCCCTGCCGGCATTCTCTGCCTTGGGCGCGCTCTTGGCCTTGGCCTTCTTCTGGCCGGGCTGAGCACCCTCGGCGTACACCTCGGCCAGGCTCTCCATCTGATGGTGCTGGGTCAGGTACTCAAACACCATGCTCAGCTCCCGGTCAGTCAGCACCTGCATGGTGCTCTTGGGGGCCTCGCCGTACTTGGAGAGGATCTCGGTGATCTCCTTGCTGTTCAGACCGAAGTCCTTGGCCAGCTCACGCACACGATACTTCACTTCAATACTCATATAAAACAGCCACCTCCTGTAATTCGGGGCTCGTGCCAATGGGAAAACGCAGGTGGGAAAAGCGCCTATGCTTTCCCATTGGCACAAACGATATGCGGTTTTCAGCCAACCGCTTCTTTCCTGTTCTTCGCCGCATCCGGCGGCGGCCCAGACGCGCGCTCATCTGCCGCGTCTGGCCGATTTCCTGCCGTGCTTGGCGGTGTCCGCCTTCCGGCGCACAGCCTTGGACTGGCGGGCTTTTAAGCGCTCCGCCGCGTCCCGGCAGCTCTCGTCTTCCACCGCCAGCTTCTGGGCGATGGCGGACGCAAAGCCCAGGTCGCACACTGCCGCGGCGGCCACGTCGGTAAAGCCGAGCGCCGCGCCCAGCTCGCTTTTGCGCTCGGGCAGGGTGAGCACCGGCACTTTGTCGCTCTCCAGCCGCCTGAGCCGCCGGACCGTCGTCTCGCCGGCGTCTGCGGCGGCGAGGATGAGCCGGGCCTTGTGGTCCAGCACCGCCTGACTGGCGGCCTCCTCACCGAGGCGCACCTGTCCCGCCTTCCGGGCCATACCCAGAAGGGACAGCCACGGCTTCAGGACTCACTCTCCGCCGTCACCGGCGGAGCCTCCTGCATCTCGCGCTCCAGTGCCTGCCAGACCTCGTCCGGAATGGGCGCGCCGAAAGCGCGCTCCAGCGCTTTGGAGCGGCGGGCCCTTTTCAGGCAGTCCGCGCTGGGACACACATAGGCGCCCCGGCCCGGCTTGCGGCCCTTAAAATCCAGCGAGATCTCGCCCTCCGGGGAGCGCACCGCCCGGATCAGATCCCGCTTGGGCTTCATCTCCCGACAGCCAAGGCATTGGCGCAGGGGTATTTTCTTGGGCATGGAGCAGCTCTCCTTTCTTTGATAAAGCAGATATGGTCTGCCTGTTCAGGCTTTCCTGAAGGGAGTTTTCAGCACCCGCTCATTCTTCGGTGATGCTCTCCTCATCGTCGGCGATCAGCGCATCGTCATCGTCCTCGACCAGCAGATCGCCCTCGCTCTCGTCCTCACCCTGCTCAGCGGCGGTGACGGACTTGATGTCGATCTTGAAGCCGGTCAGCTTGGCGGCCAGACGGGCGTTCTGGCCCTCCTTGCCGATGGCCAGGCTGAGCTGATCGTCGGGCACGACCACGCGGCAGCTCTTGGTGTCGCCGTCCAGCACCTCAACGCTCACCACATCGGCGGGAGCCAGCGCGGCGGCCACATACTCGCCGGGATCGTCGCTGTACTTGATGATGTCCACCTTTTCGCCGCCCAGCTCTTCCACGATAGTGTTCACACGCTGGCCGCGGGTGCCCACGCAGGCGCCGATGGGGTCCACGTCGGGATCGTTGGACCAGACCGCCATCTTGGTGCGGCTGCCGGCCTCACGGGCGATGGAGCGGATCTCCACCACGCCGTCGAAGATTTCGGGCACTTCCATCTCGAACAGGCGGCGCACCAGACCGTAATGGGTGCGGGAAATGACCACCTGGGTGCCGCGGGCAGTGCGGCGCACCTCCACCACATAGACCTTGATGCGGTCGCCCTCGTGGTAGACCTCGCCCTTGACCTGCTCACCGGCGGAAAGCATGGCTTCGGTGGTCTCGCCGTTGGCCATCAGCTTCACATACAGTGCGCCGGAGCGGTCGTCAATGCGGCTGACCACGCCGCTCATGAGCTCGCTGGTCTTTTCGGTGAAGGCATCGTACACCTTGCTGCGCTCGGCCTCACGGATGCCCTGAATGATGACCTGACGGGCGGTCTGGGCGGCGATGCGGCCGAAGTTCTTGGTGCGGATCTCGCTGGAGACCACGTCGCCCAGGCCCACATGGGGCAGACTGCGGCGGGCGTCCTCGAGGGAGATCTCGGTGTAGGGGTTGTCGACCTCCTCCACCACGTCGCGGCGGATCACCATGCGCACGATGTTGTGCTCCTCGTCGGCGATGACGGCGATGTTGTCACCCACGCCCTCGTGGTCACGCTTATAAGCGGTGGCCAGCGCCTGGCTGATCTTCTCCAGCATATATTCCTTCTTGATGCCGCGCTCTTTCTCCAGCATATCCAGCGCCAGGAAGAACTCGCGGTTATCCTGCTCCTGGCTGTTTTCGCTTTTCTTTGTTCTCTTAGCCATTTCGATTGCACTCCCTTACCAACTGGCGGCCCAGCCCGGCCGCTCCTTAAAATTCAATGTGGAGCCGCACCAGTGCGATCTCCTTCTTCGTAAACTGTTCCTCTGCACCATTGACGTTCAGCGTCACGTCGCCGTTGTCATAGCTCTTCAGCGCGCCGGTGAACTCCTTGCGGCCGTCCCGGGGGCGGTAGAGCTTCACGTCCACCTGCTCGCCCAGATAGGCGGCAAAGTGCTCCGGCTTCTTGAGCGCCCGGTCCGCGCCGGCACTGCCCACCTCCAGCACATAGCTGCCCTCGATGGGGTCCTCCTCGTCCAGCTTGTCGCTCAGCGCCCGGGAGACCTCCTCGCACTGGTCAATATTCACACCGCCGGGGGCGTCGATAAACACCCGGAGATACCAGGTGCCCGCCTCGCGCACATACTCCACGTCCCAGAGGGTGCAGCCTGCCGCCTCCACGAAGGGAGCAGCCAGCTCAGCGCACAACTGCGTCACTTTTTTCATCTCTGACCGCCTTTCCCGCCGGGCCATGCCGGGCGAAATGTCCAAGAAAAAGAGCGGAGCCAAGGCTCCACTCTCATTTCTGCTTACTATCAAAATAACTATAGCACGATGCCATAGGAAATGCAAGGCTTTTTTGGCAGATAGATGCCATATATTTCACGTTTCAAAACGCTTTCGTTTCGGCGTTTTGCGGGGAGGCGTTTTCTCTTAGCTCCCCCTCCGGGGGAGCCGACTGCGCCGCAGGCGCAGACTGAGAGGGCCTTTTGCAGCCTTGCCAATGCATCGCCCTTCCCTATGTCATTCTGAGGCCGCAGGCCGAAGAATCCTACAGCACCGATGTCCAACTATCCGCATGGCAGTTGTAAAAGCAGGTGTTTTAGGATTCTTCGCTCCGCTCAGAATGACAGTAAGCCGAGAGCTATACAGGATTGAATGCAGGTCGGGGGGCCTGCCCTGCATTAACCTTGAAAGGCCGCCGTTCTATCTTCACCCTGCACAATACAAAGGCGCTCCGTTATTCCATAATATCCGTCATGGTCTCCACCGGCTTGAGGAAAAAGAGGTGGAACGTGCCCGTGGCCTGGAGCTCACCGTTTTCGCCGAAGCATTTTGCGTCGTAGACAGCCACGCTCTTTCCGATGTGGACGGCCTCCAGCCTGCAGCACACCGTCTCCCCCGCCCGGGCGGATCTCAGATAGCTGACATTGGCGTCCAGCGTCACGCCGCCCCGGCCGGTGGCTGCGGCGGCCATACCCGCCAGCTGGTCCATCAGCGTGTAATACACGCCGCCGTGGACGATGTTGAAGGGATTGCAGTGCTCCTTTTCCGCCACGATGTGCCCCTCGGCGGAGCGGCCGTCCAGATGGTCGTATACGATCTTCAGCTGAGTGGAAAACCACCCGGGCTGACTGCTCCCCTCCATGATCTGGCGGTAAAGCACCTGCTGTTCCTGTTCTGTCACGGTAATTCCTCCCGAATGTTTGATGCAATATAATATAAAGTAGATTGTACCAAATCCGCGCTCCAAATGCAACGCCGGCGCATAGAATGCAGAAAAGCCGCCTTTCACAGCAAAGGCGGCGCGGGAGGGTGATCGTTATGTTGGAGCTCAGACCGACCGATCCGGAGTTTGTCCGGGTATGGAGCCGGGTCAACAAGCCGAAGAATGATGCGGCAGATACCGAGCCCGCCGCTTCTGCCGGGTGGGCAGAATTTCTGGAGGGACGGCTGGAGACGGAGCGTCAGCGCGTCCGGGATTACCGCGCCCTCGCGCTTCAGTCCCCGCTGACGGAGAGCCGCAGCCGGGTGCGTGCACTGGGGGCGGCCCGATTTTTCCAGACCGGTGCGGCGGATTTTAACCACACCCCGAAGGGCGCGGCCAACCGCTATCCGACGAGAGCAGAGGCCATACAGGCGCTCTACCAGAGCGAGCACGCCGCCGAGGCGGACTACCGCCGGGCCGCCGAGATCTGCACCGACGCCACGCTGGCGGGGGTGTTTCTCCGCTGCGCCCAGTCCTGCCAGAACGGACGGCTGGCGCTCTGGCGCATCATTGAAAATGCTCAGCTCATCTGACGGCGCAGGGCATTCGGTCAGGGTCTTTTTCTCTTTTCGTCCAGACAGCCGACCACGACAATCCCGCCGGACACCAGAAGCAGCGCAAGAATGGCCATATGTGCCACATCCTCTCATAGCTCTCTCAACTATGCTCAGTGTAGCACATTTATCCCCGCGCAGAAAGCATATTTGCATTAAAATCACATAAAATTTAGCACAGTTCGGGCAGTTCCCCGCAAAAAAGGACTTCGCCCCTCCGATGGGGCGAAGTCCTTTTGAGAATCACAGTACTTTAGAGAGAAATTCCTGCGTCCGGGCTTCCTTCGGGTGGGAGAAGATCTCCTCCGGGGTGCCCTGCTCCAGGATGTGGCCGCCGTCCATGAACAGCACGCGGGTGGCCACCTCGCGGGCGAAGCCCATCTCGTGGGTGACGACTGCCATGGTCATGCCCTCGCGGGCCAGCTCCTTCATGATCTCCAGCACCTCGCCCACCATCTCGGGGTCAAGGGCGGAGGTAGGCTCGTCGAACAGCATCATTTTGGGCTTCATCATCAATGCCCGGGCGATGGCGATGCGCTGCTTCTGGCCGCCGGACAGCTGGACCGGGAAGGAGTCCGCCTTGTCGGGCAGGCCGACGCGCTTCAGCAGCTTTCTGGCCTCTTCTGCCGCCTCGTCCTTCTTCATGAGCCCCAGTTTGACCGGGGCCAGCGTCATGTTGCCCATGACGGACAGGTTGTTGAACAGGTTGAAGTGCTGGAACACCATGCCCATCTGCTGACGCACCTTGTCGATGTCGGTCTTGGGGTCGGTGATGTCCTGTCCATCGAACAGGATCTGGCCGGAGGTGGGCGTCTCCAGCAGGTTCAGGCACCGCAGGAACGTGGACTTGCCGGAGCCGGAGGGGCCGATGATGACCACCTTCTCGCCGGTCTCGATGGACTCGGTGATGTTGTCCAGAACCACATGGTCTCCGAACGCTTTTGTCAGATGATTAACGGCGATCACTTGCTCTCAGCCTCCTCTCCAGAATACTCAGCAGCCAGCTGAAAATGATGACCATGACGAGGTACACCGCGGACACGCCCAGCAGAGGGAACATATAGTCATAGGTCTTGGCGGAAATGGCCTTGGCCGCATACAGCAGCTCTTTGCCCGCGATGACCGAGATCAGAGAGGTGTCCTTCAGCAGGGTGATGAACTCATTTCCCAGAGCAGGCAGGATGTTCTTAACGGCCTGCGGGATGATGACGTTCACCATGGTGGTCATATAGTTCAGGCCAAGGCTGCGTCCGGCCTCCATCTGGCCCTTGTCGATGCTCATCAGGCCGGAGCGGATGATCTCGGACACATAGGCGCCGGAGTTGATGCCCAGGCCCAGTGCGCCGACCAGCGTGAAGTTGCGGCTGGATTTAAAGACGACGAAGCCGAGGATCATCAGCTGGACAATGGCGGGGGTGCCGCGGATCACGGTGATGTAGATCCGGGTGATGGCGTTGCAGATGCTCAGCAGCACGCTGCCGACGCTGTGCTGACCCGGACGGCGCTGGTCGTGGGCCACCCGGAGCAGGGCGGTGATCACGCCGAGGGCGACGCCCAGCAGCAGAGCCAGCACCGTGACCTCCAGCGTCCGGCCCAGACCGGAGAGATACAGCTCCCACCGCCCGTTGGCGATGAAGCTCTTATAAAAGTTCTGCGCGAAGGCGGAGTCGGCAAACCTGGTCGCCGCGATCATACCTGACACAGTTCACTCACCTCATTCAGTCGTTTTAGAATGGGACAAAAGGGGCGGCCCATTGACCGTCCCTTATGTTTTGCAGAAGTTCAGTATCCGCAGATGCCGAACGAAAATGCTGTCCCTTTTTCAAAAGGCCGCCGGCCCTTTAAAAGATCATTACTGCGCGTTGATGTACTTGGCGACGATCTGATCCAGAGTGCCGTCAGCCTTCAGCTCAGCCAGGACCTTGTTGACTTCCTTCGTCAGCGCCTCGTTGTCCTTGTTCATGGCGGCGCAGTAGTCCTCGGTGGTGTAGGCGGTGTCCAGAACCTTCAGGCCGTCGTTCTCAGCGGCGAAGGTCTCAGCGGGCATCTTGTCGATGACGACCGCGTCCACCTGGCCGTTCTGCAGAGCCTGAACGGCGGCGGCGCCGTTGTCATAGGCGGCCACATGATCCTCACCGAAATCGTCGGTGCAGTAGATATAACCGGTGGTGCCGCGCTGGGTGCCGATCATTGCGGCATTGGCCAGATCATCGGGGCCGGTGATGGAAGAACCGTCCTTGACGATGATGGCCTGCACGCCCTGTGCATAGGAGTCGGAGAAGCTCATCAGCTGAGCGCGCTCGTCGGTGTAGGTCAGGCCGGCCAGCACGATGTCGCACTTGCCCTGCTGAACAGCGGTCAGAGCGGCGTCAAAGTCCATGTCGTCGATCTGCAGCTCCAGACCCAGCTTCTCAGCGATGGCGGCGGCGATCTCAACGTCGATGCCCTCGAAGCCGGTGCCGTTCACACCGTCACCGTCAGCGACCATCTCATAGGGAGGGAACTGGGCGTTGGTGGCCATGATCAGCTTGCCGGACTCGATGGTCTTGACCTCGGCGGCATCGCCGTCGGCCTTGTCGGCGCTCTTGTCGCCGGAGGCGGCGGCAGAAGCGGCGGGGGCGCTGGAAGCGGCACCCTTGCCGGCATCAGCGGAACCATTGCTGCCGCAGGCGGCCAGCAGCACGACGCACATACTGGCGGCGAGCAGCAGAGAAAGCAGTTTCTTCATTTTTATCGCTCCAATAAACTCAAGATTTTCGGATGGTGTTTCCGATGGTTTGGATTATACGCTCTATACAGCAGGAGTGCAAGCGTTTTCCTGCATTTTTCCCGTCCGCCTCCGATTTTCGTGGATTATTCCCAGCCCGTTTTGCATTGTATGCCAGTTTTTAGAGCAGATTTGCACCGGATAAATCAGATTTGTTTCGGGGTGTTGAATTTATATTCATTATTTTTCGTAAATATTCATTTTAGTATGTATACTTTTCAAGACCTTCCCCTTGAGGGGCGAGCCTTTGATGGTCTGTGCCAACTTCCGAAAGCCTCCCCCTTGAGGGGTGATTCCCCACAGTGTGGGGTGAGCCCGAGAAAGAAATATGCC
>CALEQS010000041.1 GCA_937907975.1 uncultured Clostridia bacterium
CCGGAAACGCCAGCAAGGGTTCTTATGCCGCGCCGGTGACGGTCCGTCCCTTCACCTTCTACCTCGATGCCGGAGACAGTACCGAGGAGGAACTGCTCCGAAAGGCCGGTAAGGGCGTCTACATCAATTTCGTGGGCGGCCTGCACGCCGGAGCCAATGCCATCACCGGCGATTTCTCCCTCCAGAGCGCAGGTTTCCTCATTGAAAACGGTCAAAAGACCGCGCCGGTAAAGTCTTTTACCGTGGCGGGCAACTTCTTCGAGCTGCTGAAGCAGATCACCGCAGTGGCGGACAATGTGAAGGTGCCCATGCCGGGCAGCATCACCAGCTTTGGTGCGCCCTCCGTTCTGGTGGAGGGACTTATGATCGCGGGTAAGTGATAAGATCCATTGTGCGTGACTCCATAAAAGCGGGCTATGTCCAAGGCCCCCTTGAGGGGAGGGTGCTGAGTGAGGTGGATGAGGCGGCGATAAGAGAGAAGCTGTCTCAGATTTGCCTATGATCAGTTTGCATCCCCGTTCAATAGAAACAGCAAGGCCGTCCGGCATAAAACCGGGCGGCCTTGTTCTATCTTGAGCTATTTATTTGCACTTGGCCAGCAGAGCTTCCCACTTTTCGTCCACATATTTCTGGGCGGCTTCGATGGTCCACTCGTTGCCGGGCTTGAAGCAGTGACGGAAGCGGCCCTGCAGCTTCATGAACTCCTCCACGGGCAGTTTCTTCTTGGGCATATAGGTCAGGTGATACTCGCCGTTCTCCACCTCATAGAGGGGCCAGACGCAGGTGTCCACTGCCAGACGGCAGATCTCCGGCAGCAGCTCGGCGGAGTACTGCCAGCCACGGGGGCAGGGGCAGAGCACATTGACAAAGGTGGGACCTTCGGTGTAGATGGCCTTGTGGGCCTTCTCGTGGAAGTCCTTGAAGTTGCCGAGAAAGGTGGTCTGAGCCACATAGGGGGAACCGTGGGCCACCACGATCTGGGTCAGATCCTTCTGGTTCTGCTTCTTGCCCACGCTCTCCACACCGGCGGGGGTGGTGGTGGCGCTGGCAAACCGGGGCGTGGCGGAGGAGCGCTGAGTGCCGGTGTTCATATAGGCCTCGTTGTCGTAGCAGAAGTAGGTGAAGTCATGGCCGCGCTCCAGCGCACCGGACAGGGACTGAAAGCCGATGTCATAGGTGCCGCCGTCGCCGCCGATGGCCAGGATCTTGAAGTTGTCGAGGATCTTGCCCTTCTTCTTCATGACCTTGTAGGCGCTCTCCACACCGGCGGCCACTGCGGAGGTGTTCTCAAAGGCGGCGTGGATGTAGCTGTCGTCCCACGCGGTAAAAGGATACTGGAAGGAGGAGACCTCCAGACAGGAGGTGGCGTTGCAGATGACCGCCTTGTCGCCGGGCTCCATGGCGCGCATCATGGCGCGGCAGGTGATGCCTGCGCCGCAGCCGGCGCAGAGGCGGTGGCCGGCCTCGAAGCGCTCGGGCTTGCTCATTTGTTCTTTCAGATTGTAAGCCATATCACTGCACATCCTCTCTCAGATCACGCTGGCCCATGTGGGAATAGATGGGGCCGACTTCGCCGGTGGAGACGATCTTCTCCAGTCGGGCGAATACCCGCTTGGCCTGCGCCACGGTGAAGTCGCGGCCGCCCAGACCGTAGACGATGTCCACCATCTTGGGACGCTGGGTCAGGTTGATGCAGGCGGAAGCGGTCTCGGCGAACAGGGGGCCGCCGCAGGCGCTGAAGCCCTCGCTCTTGTCCAGCACGGCCACGGCCTTGCAGTCCTTGAGGGCCTCGGCCAGTTCTTCTCCGGGGAAGGGGCGGAACACGCGGATCTTGATGAGTCCCGCCTTGACGCCGCTCTCCCGCAGCTCGTCCACGGCGGCCTTAGCGGTACCGGCGGAGGAGCCCATCAGCACAATGGCCAGCTCGGCGTCCTCCATGCGGTATGCCTCAAAAAGACCGTATTTGCGGCCGAAGGTCTTTTCAAAGTCGGCAGCCACGTCGAGGATGGCGCGCTTTGCGTTCTTCATGGCCTCGGCCTGGGCCACCCGGGCCTCCATGTAGTAGGGGGAAGTGCCGTAGGGGCCGACGGCCAGCGGGTTTTCGTGCTTGAGCAGGTAGTTTTCGGGATGGTACTCGCCGACAAAGGCCTTGACCGCCTCGTCCTCCTCCAGCTCAATGTTCTCCAGCGCGTGGGAGGTGATGAAGCCGTCCTCACAGATCATGACGGGCAGACGCACATCGGGCGTCTCACCGATGCGGTGGGCCATCAGATAGTTGTCATAGGCCTCCTGGTTGTTCTCGGCGTAGATCTGGATGAAGCCGGAGTCCCGCTCAGCCATGGAGTCGGAGTAGTCGTGGTTGATGTTGATGGGGCCGGTCAGAGCGCGGCAGGCCACAGCCAGCACAATGGGCAGGCGGGCGGAGGCGGCCACATAGAGCACCTCGTTCATGAAGGACAGGCCCGCAGAGGAGGTGGCGGTGATGGCGCGGCATCCGGCGGCCTCGGCGCCGATGCAGGCGGACATGGAGGAGTGTTCGCTCTCCACGCAGATGAACTCGGTGTCCACCTTGCCGTCGGCCACATACTGGGCGAAATACTGGGGGATCTCGGTGGAGGGGGTGATGGGGAACATGGCGAACACGTCAGGGTTGATCTGGCGCATGGCGGTGGCGATGGCCTCGTTGCCGCTCAGTCTGTCTCGAATGCTCATGGTCAGTGGACCTCCTTCCAGTCGATGGCCCCGAAGGGGCACACCTTGTAGCAGATGCCGCAGCCCTTGCAGTGGTCGTAGTCAAAATCGCTCCGCTTGCCGCCGGAGACGGGAATGGAGGAGTCGGGACAGAAGGGGGTGCACAGCAGGCACTGCTTGCACTTGGACGTGTCCCAGGTAGGGATCTTGCTGCGCCACTCGCCGGTCATGGTGAGCCGGGAGCTGCCGCCCTCATAGATCTCGCAGCCGGGGGTCAGCTCCTGCCACGGCAGGGATTCGTTGATCTCAGATGCTTTCTTGTTCATGTTACTCCTTGACCTCCTTCATGGCCTCGGCCAGACAGTCCAGATTGCCCTGCACCACCTGGGGCTTCTTGGCGAACTTGTGACGGTAAGAGGACTCCATATCCCGCAGAAAATCCTCCGGATCAACGCAGCGGCTGACGGCCACGATGGCGGCCAGCATGGGGGTGTTGGGGAAGTAGGATCCCAGGTGCTTGCGGGAAATGGTGCCCGCGTCCACGGTGAACACCCGGCCCTTGTAGCCGCGGAGCAGGGGGCGCAGCTCGGCGGCGGGGTGCTCGGAGTTGATGACGATGGCGCCCTCCTCCTTCAGACCGGCGGTCACGTCCACCGTTTCCAGCAGAGTCTCGTCCACCACGACCACGTAGTCGGGCTCATAGATGTTGGAGTGAATGGTGCACCGCTCGTCGGAGATGCGATTGTAGGCCGTGATGGGCGCGCCGGAGCGCTCCGGGCCGTATTCCGGGAAGGACTGGACAAACTTGCCGGACAGGAAGGCCGCATCGGCCAGCAGAAGGCTGGCGGTCTTTGCACCCTGGCCGCCCCGGCCATGCCAGCGGATCTCAGTCATGTTTTTCATGCTCAAACCTCGTTTCTTTGGTAAACTCAAACTTTATCGACAGGAGCAGAACCTACTCCCAGCTTCGCAGGATTTCGTCCGCCGCAGTGGACGAAAATAGGCAGCCCTTCAAAAGAAAAAAGCGCTCGTCCCTGTAAAAGGACGAGCGCAGAACTGCACACGTTATACCACCTGATACACATACCAACATACGCATTTCCTGTAACGGGGAAAGACCGGCCTGACTTACTGCCCAATGGGTTCAGTCAGCAGCTCGGGAGTGATATTCACCGCTTCTTCTACTTGGGCCGGGCTCTCACCATCCCCGGTTCGCTTTGCCGTTCGGTCTGAAGAGTTACTGTCTCCGTCAGTGCTTTTGTTATCGTTACTTTACGCCCTTCCAACGGGGTTGTCAAGGGAAATTTTCACGCCAGTTATAATTTGGTTTAAATGACAAAAGCAGCAAAGAGAAAGGCGTGAAAATGCCGCACAGCGCCCAAATGTGGAAAAAGAGCCCGGATTTCTTGACATTCTGGGTGAACGGGAATTAAGATAACATATAAATATAAGTACGAGGAGGGTTCTCTCATGGCATTTCAAAACATCGGCTTTTTAGGCTGTGGAAATATGGGCGGCGCGCTGGCCAGAGCGTGTGCCAAGCGGACAAAGCATATCCTGCTCTCTAACCGGACACCGGCCAAGGCGGAGGCGCTGGCGGCGGAACTGGGCTGTCAGGCGGCAGGCAATCGGGATGTGGCTCAGCAGTGCGACCTGATCTTTCTGGGCGTGAAGCCCCAGATGATGAGCGCCCTTCTGGCGGAGCTTGCCCCGGGGCTGAAGGCCCGGCAGGACCGCTTTGTGCTGGTCAGCATGGCGGCGGGGCTGACCATTGAGACCATCCGCGCCATGGCCGGGGACGATTACCCGGTGATCCGCATCATGCCCAATACGCCTGCAGCCATCGGCGAGGGCATGATCCTCTACTGTGCCGAGGGCGTAATGCCGGAGGAGAAAACCGCTTTTGTGGATGTGATGCAGGCCGCCGGCAGCTTTGACGAGCTGGGCGAGAACCTGATCGACGCGGGCAGTGCCGTCTCCGGCTGCGGCCCGGCCTTTGTCTATCCTTTCATCGAGGCCATGGCCGACGGCGCGGTGGCCTGCGGTCTGCCCCGGGCCAAGGCCCAGCTCTATGCGGCCCAGACGCTGGTGGGCGCGGCCAGGCTGGTGCTGGAGAGCGGAGACCACCCCGGCGCGCTGAAGGACGCGGTGTGCTCTCCCGGCGGCTCCACCATTCAGGGCGTGCGGGCGCTGGAACAGAACGGGTTCCGCTCCGCTGTCATGGAGACCGTCATCGCCGCTTATGAAAAGACCGCGGCGCTGGGAAAGCAGTAAGTGAGGGACAGCAATGAGGATTGTAGTAAAAGTGGGCACCTCCACCATCGCACACTCTACCGGACGGCTGAATATCCGGCAGGTGGAGAAGCTGTGCAAGGTGCTCAGTGATTTGAAAAACGCGGGCCATGAGGTGATCCTGGTCTCCTCCGGCGCCATCGGCATGGGTGTGGGCAAGCTCTCCCTGAACGGACGCCCCGAGGATATGCCCGGCAAGCAGGCCGCCGCCGCCGTGGGCCAGTGCGAGCTTATGTACACCTATGACAAGCTCTTTACGGAGTACAATCATGTGGTGGCCCAGATCCTGCTGACCGGCGATGATCTGGATCACGCCGACCGGAAGCAGAACTTCCAGAACACCCTCTACCGCCTGCTGGAGTTGGGTGCTCTGCCCATCATCAACGAGAATGACACCGTTGCCACCCAGGAGATCGCCGTGGGTGACAACGATTCGCTGGGTGCCATTGTTGCCGCCTGCTGTCAGGCGGATCTGCTGGTGCTTCTCAGCGACATTGACGGGCTCTACACCGCCAACCCCAAGGACAACCCGGACGCCCGGCTCATCCCGCTGGTGGAGGAGCTGACGCCGGAGATCTTTGCGCTGGCCGGAGACAAGGGCTCCGAGCTGGCTACCGGCGGTATGATGACCAAGCTCCACGCCGCGCAGATCGCCACGGAACAGGGCGTGAGCATGGTCATCAGCAACGGCGCCGTGCCGGAGCACCTTTATGACATCGTGGAGGGGAAGCCGGTGGGCACGAAATTTATCGGGAGGAAACGCATATGACCACAATAGAACTGCTGAGCGGTGCCAAGGCGGCCAAGCGGAAGCTGGCCGGCCTGCCCACCGAGGTGAAGAATGAGGCTCTGCTGGCCATGGCCGACGAGCTGGTGCGGCAGACGTCGGACATTCTGGCCGCCAACCGGGAGGATCTGGCCACGGCGAAGGGCACCATGTCCGACGTCATGCTGGATCGGCTGGCACTGGATGAAAAGCGCATCGCCGCGATGGCGGACGGCATCCGGCAGGTGGCGGCGCTTCCCGACCCGGTGGGGAAGATCCTGCGCACGGTGACGCGGCCTAACGGACTGGTTATCGAAAAGCGGGCCGTTCCTATGGGGGTCATCGCCATTATCTATGAGAGCCGTCCCAACGTCACCTCCGACGCGGCGGCGCTGGCCCTCAAGAGCGGCAATGTCTGCGTGCTCCGGGGCGGAAAGGAGGCCTTCCGCTCTGCCCGGGCCATTGTGGCCGCGCTGAAGTCCGGCCTTGTGGAGCTGGGCCTGCCCGACACCTTCATCAATCTGGTGGAAGACACCACCCGTCAGAGCGCCGCGGAACTTATGCACGCGGTGAGTTATGTGGATCTGCTGATCCCCCGGGGCGGCCCGGGTTTGATCCGCGCCTGCGTGGAGAATGCCACGGTGCCCTGCATCCAGACCGGCACCGGCATCTGCCACGTCTATGTGGATGCGGCGGCAGATGTGGATATGGCGGTCAACATCATTGAAAACGCCAAGGCCAGCCGCCCCTCTGTCTGCAATGCGGAGGAGGTCTGCCTGGTCCACCGGGCCATCGCCCCGGTTTTTCTGCCCAAACTCCAGAAACGGCTCACCGAGGAACGGGAAAAGGCGGGCAGACCGCCGGTGGAGCTGCGGCTCGACAAGGATTCTGCCCTGCTCATTCCGGGCAGACCCGCCGGGGAGCGGGACTTTGACACGGAGTTTCTGGACTATATTCTGGCCATCCGTCTGGTGGACAGCGTGGAGCAGGCCATCGAGCACATTGCCCTCCACTCCACCGGCCACAGCGAGGCCATTATCACGGAGGATGCCAGCGCTGCCGACAAATTCATCGCCGGGGTGGACTCCGCCGCGGTCTATGTCAACGCTTCTACCCGCTTCACTGACGGCGGCGAGTTCGGCCTGGGCTGTGAGATGGGCATTTCCACTCAGAAGCTCCACGCCCGCGGCCCCATGGGGCTGGAGGAGCTGTGCAGTTATAAGTATGTCATTCACGGAAACGGCCAGATCCGGTAAAGAAAATCTAAAAAACCGCGTATATGCATCAGCACATACGCGGTTTTGGCTTATTCGTTTACCCTGCGTATACGGCGTTGTCATACTGTGCCTTTACAAAGGTGAAATTGATCCCGTCCTCGGACTGGTAGAGCAGCTTGAGCTGACTGGCACCGGCTTCGGCATAGTCGGTGTCCTGACCGGGGCCAAGTATGGCATAGCGCACGCCGTCCTTGTCGTACATCCCGTCCAGTGAGCGGTAGGGAAATTCGTTGTACTCCACATATTCCTCCTCCAGCGGGAAGAGCAGGTACTGATAGCTTTCGCCGCCGTCAGTGGTGGCGTAGTAAATGCACTGCTGAGTGGAATCGGAGTTGAAGGGGCCGGAGAAATAACCCGTCCCGTCGGGGGCCCAGTAGACGCAGGTCAGGTTGCTCTGGTGCTCAGGCAGATCGACCGCTGTCCAGTTCGTGAGATCGGAGGAAAAATAGCAGGTGTAGTAGTCACTGCCCAGCGCCCGATCCACGGCAAAACTGGCGTAGACGCCCTCTGTCGTCAGGGACAGGAAGTCGTTGGCCCGGTAGCCATAGGCGATGGGACTGGTCTGCCAGCTCTGGCCCTCGTCGAGAGAGTAATAGAGACAGGCGGTCTCCAAGCCGGGGTAGGAATAGTAATCGTAGTCCTCCTTGCTGGCATAGGTCACGCTGGGCTGGACTTCGTCCGAGTAGATGAGAAAGGCGGTCAGCTCCGGGGTGACGATATAGCCGTTGGTGCGCAGGCGCTCCAGATGGGTGCCGTTGCTCTGCAGGCACACCTTGTCATAGCCGTCGGGCACCTCAATATAGGTCTCTCCCTCGTCATAGGTGACATAGAGCGTCTCGTTCTGCACCAGATAGGGCAGATCATCGTAGGATTTTGGATTGTAGTGGACCGTGGGGGCCTGCTGCCGCTCTGCCTGGATCTCCGGGTCATAGGCGATCTGCCAGGCGGCGGGGCGCATCACATCGGAAATCGACCATGTGCCGTCCGCATCCTGTGTCCATACGACGGCCAGCTGGCCCTCGTAGATATGGTCGCTCACATAGCCGGCGTCAAAATTTTCGGCAAAGCGTCCGTGCTTCAGCATGGTCTCCAGCTGATAGTTGATCTGCACGGAGGTGTCGTTCAGCTGTTCCGTGCTCTCAATGGTGACGCTGCGCACCTGATAGGAAGGCGGCACCCGCCAGCCCTGGAGCTGGCTGACATAGGCCTGAAGCCAGGCCCGGGTGGCCACATCCAGATCGCCGCTCTCGGCGGCGGTGGTCTCCAGCGGGTCGGGCGGCGTGTAGCTCTGCCACAACACGGCCAGTGCCACCGCACAGGCGGCGATAAGCGCCAATAGGGTGATGAGAAGATATTTGATGACTTTTTTCATAGAGATCCAGTTCGCTCCGTTTCGGGGGTTGCGTTCATCCACGCCTCGTAACGCGCTTCGATCTTACAGCCCGGGTTTGGATAGACCCGGCACAGCAGGGCCCTCAACTGATAGGAGCCGAGGTAGCGGTCATAGGGCGGCGCGGCGATGGTGAGAATATTGGCGTTGGACTCGGCCCAGCCGTAACCCGGGGCGCCCGCCTCCGGGTACCACCAGCCGAAGTCGCAGCTCACCACGTTTTCGGCCATGTCCGGTTCCAGCTTTACCTTCTGGGTGATGCGCCCGCGTGGTGTCTCGATCCATGCCCAGTCCCCCTCGGCGAGGCCGTATTTCTGTGCCGCCGCCGGGTGCATCCGCACCAGCGGGAAGGGCTCCATCCGGCGCAGAGATCTGATCTGTCGGTTGTTGGAGACAAAGTAGGGCTGCTGGCGGCCGCCGGTGGTGAGGATGAGCGGGTATTCTTTGGAGAGCTCCGGGGCGCTGACCGGCGTCTCCGAGGGCTCGTGCCAGCTGGGCAGAGGATCGACTCCGGCTTTGGCCATCTCGGTGGACAGCAGCTCGAATTTGCCAGTGGGCGTAAGGAAGCCGCAGCGTCTGTAATTATAGTAGCTGCGCTCCGGGGCCAGATAGCCCTGACGGCGCAGCTCGTCCAGCGAGAAGTCCCGGTATTCCGGCCGGCGGCGGGCCAGCTCCTGCATCTGCGCCTCCATCATGCTGCGCTGGTCGGTGAAGCCGTAGTTCCAGCCCGCCCGGCGGCACAGCTCGATGATGAATTCCTCGTCGGACTTGCACTCACCCACCTGTACGCATTTCTGCTGGGAGAGCACCACCTGGTCGCCAAACTCCGGCATGGCGAACACACAGTTCACCTCCGGCCACAGGGCGGCGGGAAGCACCACGTCGGCCAGCTCCGCCGTGGGGTTCATAAAGATGTCCATGTAGACGAGAAAGTCCAGTTCCTTCAGGCAGTCATAGCTGTGTCGGGCGTCCGCCATGGAGAGCAGAGTGTTGTTGGCGTTGATGAACATTCCCCTGATTTTATAGGGCTTTCCGGTGCGGATGGCCTCCAGCATCAGATAGGGGTGAGCCATGGTGTCCCGCTTTAGGAATGGGACGCCGCCGGTCAGCGCTTTTTCAATGCGCTCCGGGGGCAGTTCATTGGCCGGGCGCAGTCCGGCGGGGACGATCTCCATGCTCTCCACAAATCCGCCGGGCACGTCATAATTGCCGGTGACGGCGGGGATCATAAAGATGGCGCGGCAGGTGTCCATGGCGTTGATGCTCTGTTCAAAGGCGCAGCCCTGCTCCAGACCCAGCGGCTTTGTGGTGCCGATCCACCGGGCGGCGGCCAGGATCTGAGACGCCGGAATGCCGGTGATGGAGGACACTTTCTCCAGTGGATAGTCCCGGCAGCGTGCGCGCAGTTCCTCAAAGCCATAGGTGTAGTGCTCCACAAAGTCGTGGTCATAGAGATCTTCCGTGAAGAGCAGGTTCAGAATGCCCAGCGCCAGCGCTCCGTCGGTGCCGGGGCGGACGCGCAGCCACAGGTGCGCCTTTTTGGCCAGCTCCGTGGGCCTGGGGTCGATGACCACAATGGGGATGCCCTCCCTGACTGCGTCCTTGATAAACCACTGCAGCTCTCCATCCGCACCGCTGATGGCCGGGTTGGCACCCCACACCAGAATGCCGCCGGGGCGCGTGGGGCCGAAGTAGTCCACTCCGGCAAAGAGTCCGGCGGTCATGACGGCGGCAGTGCGCCGGGGGCCGAGACAGATCAGCGCTCCGGCAGAACTGAAATTCGGCGTGCCGATGGCGTTGCCCAGCCGGAAAAAGTAGGGCAGGTGATGGCGGCCCGTGCCGGTCAGCGAGGAGATGCACTCCGGGCCGTACTGCTCGATAAGTCCATTCATCTTTTGCGCGATCAGATCATATGCCTCGTCCCAGCTGATGCGCTCCCATTGGCCGCTGCCCCGGGGGCCGATGCGCCTTTTGGGATAGAGAAGCCGGTCAGGGTGATACATCTGCTCAATGATGCTCATGCCTTTGACGCAGCCCCGTCCATGGTTCAGCGGCCCCTCTTTGGAGGGGCGCACCTGAACGACTCTGCCGTTATCCACGTCGACATCGTAGAGACAGCCGCCGTGGCAGCCCCGGCAGGCGGTTTTGTAGATGGTCATTTCATGCTCCTATCTCTGCAAAGAGCCTTCCCCTCCGGGAAGGCTCGTGCCTGTTGATCTGTTGAAGTGTATTTGATCCCGTGCGTCAGATCTGCATGAGCGCACAGCCCACGGCAATGCCGAGAATCGCACCGCAGACCACCTGCAGGGGGGTGTGCCCCACCAGCTCTTTGAACTTTTTTTCTGGAGAGATGGGCTTGCCCATGTCCTCAAAAAGCTGAAAGAGGTCGTTCAGCGCCTTGCCCTGATCGCCGGTTTCCCGGCGCACGCCCATGGCGTCATACATGACAATGAACGCGAGAATGCAGCACACGCCAAAGAGCGGGCTCCTGATGCCGCAGTCAAAGCCGACGGCGGCGGTCAGTGCGCAGACGGTGGCGGAGTGGGAGGAGGGCATACCGCCGCTTCCGAAGATGATATTCAGCGGGAGCGAGTGATTGACCACCAGACAGATGATGCACTTGATGAGCTGAGCGGCCAGCCACGCGGCGGCGGCGCAGATCAGCTCTTTATTGACAGAATCCCAGAACAAAGGAGATCCCTCCCTGTGTTTCAGATAACACTATTATACCTGTTCAAGGGGAAAAAGCAAATGAAAATACAATGAAAAATGACCGCTTGACGAGCGTGGTATGATAGGGAAAGCATTAAAGGAGTTTTATTTACCATGAGCGCAATGAGTTCCAATCAGATCAACAAATCTTCTGCTGAGTTCCACCGCAGGAGCTATCAGCTTCTCGCACCCTATATGGACAGCCGGAAGTACGGCTCCATGATGCTTCTGCTGCGGCAGAAGGACATTGCCGACGCCTCCGCCCGCCGCCGGGCGGGGCTGGACATCGTTGACATCATCACCATCGGCACCGACCCGGCAGATCCTCAGATCCTGCATATCCACTCCATGAAGAAGGGCGACCGGACAGAGCATCTGGAGCACACCTATATGTACTGGGCCCAGTTGGTGACGCTGCGGGAGTTTCTGGAGCGGGAGTACGGCCTGCGCATTCCGGGCCTGAACCGCCCTCAGAAGGAGAACGGCCTGCTGGCCTGTGTGGAGCTGGACGGTGCCCACATGGCCAAGCTGCCCGAGCGCTATGTGACCTGGACCTTCAAGCTCAAGCCCCGGGGGAAACATCGCTGCCCGGAGGAGACCGGACATGCTCCGGCGAAGACGGTGGTCTCCCTCGGCGAACTGGGCGGCGTGGCCTGCCCCTACTGCCTCGCGGAGGAATTGAATCTGAATTTCTGAGTAAAAAATGCCTGCGGTTTATGAAACCGCAGGCATTCAAATTTCAAATCAGTTTTTTGCGTGTTCCGCGGGCACCTCGCCCCTGGCCTTCAGATCGTCTACAAATCTGCGCAGGCACTGATAAGTCTCCGGGCTGAGATCGTGTTCGATCTTGCAGGCGTCTGCCCGGGCAATGCTGTCCTCCACGCCCAGATAGAGCAGAAACTCAGTCAGCAGGCAGTGACGGTTATACACGTCGGTAGCCAGTTTCAGGCCCGCTTCAGTGAAGTTCAGCAGACCGTCTTCATCGGTCATGATCATGCCGTCCTCACGGAGGATACCCATGGCTACGCTGACACTGGGCTTACTGACGTTCAGGTGGTGCGCCACATCGATCGAACGGCAATAGCCCTTTTCCTGCCGCACCATCAGGATCGCCTCCAGATAGTCCTCACCGGATTTATGAATGGCCATGAAATTCCCTCCCCGAAATATGTTAGTATAGTATATTATATATAGTATATCATGGTTGAGGCGCGAAAACAAGAGAAATTCTCAACTGCGCAGGCGAATCCATTTACCATGGATTTCCCGGCTGATCTATGATAAACTGAGAATAAACTTTACGGTACAGGAGAATCGGCATGAAAGATCTGGTCACTGGCATACTGGCCCATGTGGATGCGGGCAAGACGACCCTCTCCGAGGGAATGCTCTACTGCGGCGGTACAATTAAAAAGATGGGCCGGGTGGATCACCGGGACGCCTTTCTGGACACGGACACATTGGAGCGGGAGCGGGGGATTACGATCTTTTCCAAGCAGGCGGTCCTGCCGCTGAGAGAGAAACGCCTCATTTTGCTGGATACGCCCGGCCATGTGGATTTTTCAGCCGAGATGGAGCGCTCCCTCCAGGTGCTGGACTACGCCATTCTGGTCGTCAGCGGCACCGACGGGGTGCAGGCGCATACCGAGACCCTCTGGCATCTGCTGGAGCGCTATCAGGTGCCTACGTTCCTTTTTATCAATAAGATGGATCTGCCCGGGGCGGATCGGGCGGCAGTTCTGCGCGACCTGAAAAAGCGGCTCAGCGATGCCTGCATTCCCCTTGCTGCCAGAACTGCGGAGGAAAATGAGGAGCTGGCCATGTGTTCCGAGGAGCTGATGGGCGAATTTCTGGAGTCCGGCACCCTGTCCGATCCGGCACTGGCCCGGGCGATCGCCCAGCGAAAGCTCTTTCCCTGTTTCTTTGGCTCCGCCCTCCGGCTGGAGGGGGTGGACGCCTTTCTGGAAGCGCTGGAGACCTATACGCTGTTCCCCAATTACCCCGCCGAGTTCGGCGCAAAGATCTATAAGATCAGCCGGGACGCCCAAGGCGTGCGGCTGACCTGGCTGAAGGTCACCGGCGGTACGCTGAGGCCAAAAACGGTGCTTCGCGGCCGGGACAGGACCGGCGCGGACTGGGGGGAAAAGGCCGACCAGCTGCGGCTCTACTCCGGCGCGAAATTTCAGCCAGTCAGCGAGGCGGCCGCCGGCAGTGTCTGCGCCGTCACCGGCCTGACACACACCTATCCCGGCGAGGGACTTGGGGCGGAGCCGGATTCCCCCGCTCCGGCGCTGGAGCCGGTGCTCACCTATCAGGTGATCCTGCCCGAGGGCTGCGACGCGCAGGGCACATTCGCCAGGCTCCGCGAATTGGAGGAAGAAGATCCCATGCTCCGACTGGTGTGGCACAGCCGGGGACAGGAAATCCGGGTGCACCTCATGGGCAAGGTACAGCTGGAGGTGCTGCAGGAGCGTATTCAGGAGCGCTTCGGCATTGCGGCCACCTTTGGCCCGGGCAGCATTGCTTACAAAGAGACCATCGCCGCTCCGGTGGAGGGCGTAGGCCATTTTGAGCCCCTGCGCCATTACGCCGAGGTGCACCTTCTGCTGGAGCCGCTGGAGCCGGGAAACGGCATCGAGCTGGATACCCGGTGCAGTGAGGACGCGCTGGATCGGAACTGGCAGCGGCTCATTCTGACGCATCTGGCGGAAAAGGAACATCTGGGCGTGCTCATCGGCGCGCCCATCACCGATGTGCGCATCACTCTGCTCTCCGGCCGCGCCCACGTCAAGCACACCGAGGGCGGCGACTTCCGGGAGGCCACCTACCGGGCAGTGCGCATGGGTCTCATGCGTGCGGAGTCCGTCCTGCTGGAGCCGTGGTATCAGTTCCGGCTGGAGGTGCCCACCGAAAATGTGGGCCGGGCCATGGCAGACCTCCAGCGCTTTGGCGGCGAATTTGAGCCCCCGGAGCAGGATGGGGAGCGGAGCGTGCTCAGCGGTGCAGCCCCGGTGGAGCAGCTGGCTGACTACCCGGAGGAAGTGGCGGCCTACACCAAGGGCCGGGGCCGGCTCGCGCTTCAGAGCGGCGGTTACCGTCCCTGCCACAACGCCCCGGAGGTGATCGCTGCGGCGGACTATCAGCCGGAGGCAGATCTGGAAAATACGCCGGACTCCGTATTCTGTGCCCACGGCGGTGGATTTACCGTGAAGTGGAGCGAGGTGCCGGAGCATATGCACCTGCCCTGGGCCTATCAGCCAAGGGAAGAAGAGGAGGTGTCCGCAGCGCACATCCGCCGGGGCGGCGCCAGCTATTCCGGTTCTAGGGAGGAGGAGAAGGCACTGGAGGCCATCTTCCGGCGCACCTATGGCGACCAGAAACCCAGAGCCTTCACGCCACAGTCCGAGGTGCGCCGTCAGGATGCGCCGAAGCTGCTGAACGCCGAGATCGGGGACACCTTCCTGCTGGTGGACGGATACAATATCATTTTTGCGTGGGACGAGCTCAACAAGCTGGCCAAAGTGGATCTGGACGCCGCCCGGAATCAGCTCATCCACATTCTGAGCAACTATCAGGGCGTGCGCCGTTGCAAGGTCATTCTGGTGTTCGACGCCTATAAAGTGAAGGGCAATCCGGGCCGGGCGGAGAAGGTCAACAATATTTTCGTTGTCTACACCAGGCAGGCGGAGACAGCGGATACCTACATTGAGCGCACCACCTATGAACTGGGCCGTCATTACCGGGTGCGGGTGGCCACATCCGACGGCATGGAGCAGACCATCATTCTGGGCCATGAGTCTCAGCGCATCAGTGCCCGTGCCTTTGAAGAAGAAGTCAAACAGGCTCAGCAGGAGCTGGAAGAACGCATTCGACAGCACAACGCGAGGTGAAGGATATGAACAACATGATCACATTGGAAAACGGCATCCTGACGGCCAAGGTCAACCCGTGGGGTGCGGAGCTGACCAGTCTGAAGCTGGACGGCATTGAGCGCATCTGGGAGGGGGATCCCGCCATCTGGGGCCGCCACGCGCCTACGCTGTTTCCGCTGATTGGGCGGCTCATCAACCAGCAGTACGAGCTGGATGGGGAGATGATCTCTGCCCCCATGCACGGTTTCTGCCGGGAGCGGGAGTTTGAGATCGTGACCCAGAGTGCTGACTCTGTGACTTTCCGCACCCGGAACAGCGCCGACTCACTGGCAGTCTATCCCTTCCGCTTTACGCTGGACATTACCTTCACGCTGGAAGAAAATTCTATTTCCAAGCGGCACACGGTGACGAACCACTCCGCTCAGCCCATGCCCTTTGAACTGGGCGGCCACGACGCCTACCGCACCACTCTGATGCCTGGGGAGGTCATGGGGGACTATGCCATTGCCTTTGAAGGCCTTGACCACCTGGAGCCCTACGGCATGGACGAAAACGGCGTGCTGGAGGAACAGAAGGGCTTTATTCAGCTGGAGAATGGTCTGCTGACCAAACTGCCCGAGGATGTGGGGTTGGATACCATTGTGCTGGGAGACCTGCCGGTGCGCAGAGTCACCCTGCTCAGCCGTAAGAGCGCCCGAAAGGTCACGGTGGAGTTTGACGACTTCCCCTATCTGGGCATCTGGACGGCCCAGAAAGGCGTGACCACAAATTACATCTGCATTGAGCCCTGGTCCACCCTGCCGGACGGCCATTTTATGGGCCGCAGGCTTACAGATAAGCCGGGCATTGTTGTGCTGAAGCCCGGAGAGAGTAAAACACTCACCTTCCGCTCCGCGTTTGAATAATCAGATCAAAGGCCAAAGGCCGCAGGAAACTTCAAGCGTTTCCCGCGGCCTTTCTTGTTTGTTATTTGTGATAGTTCAGCGAGGACGGATGCTTTCGTCCCCAGAAAACGTAGAGCAGGGCGGAGAGCACAGTGGCCATCGACAGTGAGAGGTACATATGCTGATAACCGATGGCGGAGATCAGAACTCCGGCCAGTGCACCGCCGCCGCCCAGACCGATGTCGTAGGCGCACAGGAAGGTGGAGTTGGCGCTGCCCCGGCGCTCCGAGGGCGCGATATGGACGGCCATGGACTGGAGGGCCGGCTCGATGCCGCCGAAGGCGTAACCGGCCAGCACGGCGGCGAGATAGAAGGCGGCGTTGCTCGGTGCCAGAGCCAGCAGAAGGAAGGCGCCCAGCATGGCGGCATTGCAGGTATAGACGAAGATGCCCTCGCCCTTCTGGTCGGCGACCCGTCCGACGATCAGACGGGTGAGCACCAGCATGACTGCCGTGATGGCAAAGAAAATGCCGCCGCTGGGCAGATCATATTTGATGGCATAATCGGCCAGAAAGTTTTCCAGCGCGCCCCAGGTGAACAGAAACACAAGGCAGATCACGGAGGCCGGAATGGCGTCTGCGTCAATGAGTCCCTTCAGGCTGAGCGGCTGCTTCCGCACTACGGGCTTCTGATGGGTGTGCATAAAGGCAAAGAGCGCCAGGCTTATGACCATGAAGACTGCGGCCGTGAGGAAGAACAGCCGGTAGCTGACGTTCATCAGCAGAAGTCCCAGCGCGGGCGCGATGGAGGTGGCCAGCGCCGTGGCCATGCCGAAGTAGCCAATGCCCTCAGCAACGCGGCTCTGGGGCAGGGCGTCGCTGGCGATGGTGGCACCGGAGGTATTGGAGAAGGCCAGCGCGGCACCGTGGAGCATACGGCAGATCAGCGCCAGCGCTACGGCTCCGCCCAGCGCATAGCCCGCCACCGCCAGTACGTCGGATACCAGATAGCCCAGCGGCATCAGCAGCATGCCCGCAAGGCCGACGATCAATATCTCCTTTCGTCGTCCCTGATCCAGCAGCCAGCCGATGAAGGGCCGCAGCAGCACAGCCACCAGCGAAAAGCCCAGCGCCGCCGCGCCGGCCACTGCCTCGTTGAGCCCCAGCACCTGCTCTAGGTACATGGGGAAGACGGAGACGACCATGATGTGGTTCATAAACACCAGAAAGTTGATGAGGATGATGAACACAAAGTCCCGCGTCCAAAGTTTTTCGTTTTTCACAGACAGATACACTCCTTTGTACAGAACCAGAGTAGTTCGGCACAGTCAAAATTGCATCCGCGCGGGGCGAAAGCCGGTCTCGGTGAAGCGGCAGGATTTCAGGCAAAAGAGAACCGCGCCGCTTTCACAACTGGACTTATGCCAGAGAAAAGCTGCGCGTTGCTGAAAGAAATTATAGCACATCGTGCGCAGTTATGTAAGACTTTTCTTTTTCCTTACCTCCATTTTACCCGTGCCTGCATTGCAAAGCGGGACTCCTTATGCTATAATTTTTCCCAATTATAAAGGAGAATCGAAACTATGAATGACCCGCTCTTATGGCAGTTGACCTTACAGCTTTTTCTGATCCTCATTCAGGGCTTCTGCTCCGCCGCAGTGGCCGCTGTGTTTGAGCTGAACGCAGCCGCTCTGCGCGATGACGCGGAGAAGGGCGACCGCCGTGCGTCAAGACTCCTGAAGCTGGCGGAGTCGCCGGAATGCGCGTTGTCTGCACTTCAGATGTTCAATCTGTTCGCCGCCCAGCTGGGCAGTGCCTTTGCCGCCCTGCATCTGGCCGGGAGGCTCACTTGCTGGCTGGTGGACGTCCGGGGGGTAACGGTTTTGCCTGCCGGTGCGCTGAATGCGCTCCTTGCAGCGGCGGTCACGATCCTGCTGGGGTTTGCGACGCTGGTGCTGGGCGTGCTGGTGCCGCGGCGCATTGCGCTGCAGAAGAGCGAGAGGACGGCCCGCATCACCGCGCCGGTGGTTTTGTTCCTCGGCGCCTTCCTGCGCCCGGCAGTGTGGCTGGTCAATGCCGCTGTGGCTGGTGTTTTGAGGCTGTTTGGCATGAAAAATCAGGCCCGCCCGGACAATGCCACTGAGGAGGAGATCCGCATGATGCTGGATGAGAGCGAGGAGGAGGGTCTCATCGAGTCCACCGAGGGCGAGATGATCGACAACGTCTTTGAGTTCAACAATATCCAGATCAGCGACGTTATGACCCACCGTGTGGACGTGGAGTCCATCGATGTGGAATCTACCCCGAAGGAGGTCACCGAGCGCATCCGGGAGACCGGCTATTCCCGTTTCCCGGTCTACGAGGGAGAGCAGGACAATATTGTCGGTATGCTCTACGTCAAAGACTACTTTCTGAATCAGGACAAACCCCTGCGGGATATTCTGAAAGAGCCGCTGTTTGTGCCGGATTCGCTGATCTGTGATGACTTGTTCCGCAAAATGCAGAAGGAGCACATCCACTTTGCTATTGTCACCGATGAATACGGTTCCTTCCTTGGCATTGTCACCCTGGAGGATCTGATCGAGGAGATCGTGGGCAATATCTATGATGAGTACGACGAGCGGGAGGAGTATATCACCCCTAACCCGGACGGAAGCTGGAATATCAGCGGCCGGGCAGAGCTGAAGGACGTGGAAAAGGCGCTGGATCTGGAGCTGCCGGAGCACGAGGACTTTAATACCCTCAGCGGTCTGATCCTCAGTGAGACGGAGGAGATCCCGAAGGATGGCGACCAGTTCACGCTGGATGTGGACGGCCTGCGCATCGAGGTGCTCCGTGTGGAGGACCGGCGCATCGAGGAGACCCGGGTCACCGTTCTGGATGAGGCGGACGAAAAAGAATGAAATGTAAAACAGGCTCCTGCCATCGGCAGGAGCCTCAGTCTGTCGAAAAAGTGAAATCTGTATTGCTTGCGTGCAAGAGCCTCGCAGAGTTCCGT
>CALEQS010000042.1 GCA_937907975.1 uncultured Clostridia bacterium
CCCGCTCCACCGTACCGCTGACGCGGTAGGCCTTCAGCTTCTCCTGCACCTCGTCCATATTAAAATGCTCCGCACAGGTGATCATGCCGTTCATGCTGCCCTGATTGCGGAGGATCTTGGTCAGAGCACGGGTGTCGATGCCCTGAATGCCGGTGATGTTGTTCTCTTTCAGATAATCGTTCAGTGTGCCCTCGCAGCGGAAATTGCTGCCCTGCTCGGAGAGCTTGCGCACAACAAAGGCTTCCGCCCAGGGACGGGAGGACTCGTTGTCCTCGTGGTTCACGCCGTAATTGCCGATGAGGGGATAAGACATCACAATGCCCTGCCCCGCATAGGACGGATCGGTCAAGATCTCCTGATAACCCACCATCGAGGTGTTGAACACCATCTCGCAGACCCGGTCCTCGGTGCTGCCGATGCTCTCGCCGACGAAGGTGCGGCCGTTTTCCAGGATCAAAGTAGCTTTCATCTGAAAAAAACCGCCTTTCCTAAGTAACTCCCAAATGTTTCTTTCACGCGATAAATGCCCGTCTCCGGTTATAATTTTACCCTGTGATAACGCGGTCACAGGGCAAAAACTTAAAAAAAAAGGAGATGTCCGCGCGCTGACTGTCAAAAGACGCGCGGGGCAACTCCCTACAAGGCTTTACCTTATTATTTATACCACACCCCATTTTAGAATGCAAGGCAAACTTTCCCTCTTTCGTCAGCTTTTGCACATTTCCCAAATCCTTTTCGCATAAAAGCCGCGCATATGGACACTCTAACAACACGAATTTTCAAGGGGGCGAAGGGCTTGGCCACCGCATTTACCCGCACGATCATCCTCTATCTGCTGCTCATCGCCGGCATCCGGCTCATGGGCAAGCGCCAGGTGGGCGAGCTGGAGCCCACCGAACTGGTGCTGGCCATGCTGCTGAGCGATCTGGCCGCGGTGCCCATGCAGGATTTCGGCCTGCCGCTGCTCTACGGCGTGGTGCCCATCATCACGCTGCTGTGCCTCACCATGCTGCTCAGCATGACCGCCATGCGTTCGCCCCGGCTCCGGGAGCTGCTGTGCGGCAATCCCAGCATCGTAGTCAAGGACGGAAAGCTCCGCCAGCGGGAGATGAAAAAAGTGCGCATGACGGTGGACGAGCTCATCGAGGAGCTGCGGCTCAAGGGAGTGCTGGACATCTCCAGCGTCAAATACGCCATTCTGGAGACCAGCGGCGAGGTGTCCGTGCTGCTGCGGGACGCCGAACAGCCCGCCACCCCCAGCCAGCTGGGGCTGGCCGTGGAGGAGACCGAGCTTCCCCTCGTAGTAGTCAGTGACGGGCGGGTGATGTCCGAAAACCTCAAAAGTCTCGGCTATGACCGGACTTGGCTGACGCGCCAGCTGCGGGAGAAAGGGTATTCCGATCCCCGGGACGTCTTTCTGCTCACGGCGGACTCCGGCGGCGTCGTCCACTTCACGCCAAAGGAGGCCGGGGAATGAAGCGCATCTGGGTGAGCATTCTGATCATGGCGGCCACGCTGGCGCTGGCCCTGGGAAACGGCTGGTATCTCCAGCGGCTGACCGGCAGCATGGCGCAGGAGCTGGAAAATGCGCAGATCCTGGCCGAAGAAGGCAATCTGGACAGCGCCCGGGAATTGACCGGGCAGGTTTATGAACGCTGGCAGGCGCGGCAGACCTACCTCTGCGTCGTCGCCCGCCACGGCGACACTGACGAGATCCGAACCGGATTTCAGGAGGTGCTCCAGCTGCTGCGCTGGCCGGACGAACTGCCGGAATACGCCGCCGCCAACGCCCGGCTCCAAGAAGCGCTCGGCGTGCTGGCCGAGCTGGAACGGTTCAGCGTGCGGAATTTGTTCTGATCCGCCTCCCGCCTGGCAGGATGGTTTTGACACAAGACAAGCCCCGCCGGGATGTCAAAAGGCATCCCGGCGGGGCATTCCGTTTTACATGCTCTTATATTATCGTTCGGCCAGCAGCTTATTGAGCTCCGCCATGAAGGTGTCGATGTCCTTGAACTGGCGGTACACCGAGGCAAAGCGGACATAGGACACCTCATCCACATCCCGCAGATGTTCCATGACCAGCTCGCCGATCTTCTCGGTGCTGGTCTCCCGCTCCAGAGAGTTCTGAAGCTCCTGCTCCACGGTGTCGGCGATCTTCACCAGCGTCTCCATGGGCACCGGCCGCTTCTCGCAGGCCCGGATCATGCCCCGAAGCACCTTGTCCTTGTCAAAGCTCTGACGGGAGCCGTCCTTTTTGACCACCACCAGCGGCAGAGATTCCATCGTCTCATAAGTCGTAAAGCGCTTGCCGCAGGCCAAACATTCCCGGCGGCGGCGGATGCTGGCACCCTCATCCGCAGGGCGGGAATCCACGACTTTGCTCTCCAGATTTGCACAAAACGGACACTTCATGCCACTGCACGCTCCTTGTCTCGCACACTACCGCATCGGGCGGTTCAGAGGTGAAAATTCATACTATATATTGTACCATTCCCACCTGCGGCTGTCAATTCATTCCGGCTTTCCCTCCGTGCCGCCCGGGGAAAATGGGGCGATCATGAGCAGCACCGTCACCGCCAGATAGATCCCATAGATCAGATAGGTGATCCAATTACTCCACGGGAAATTTCCCTCCGGGTGACTCAGTGCATAGACGAAAAACACCACCGCCAAGGCCAGCATAAAGCCCGCAATGCCGCGGGAGACCCTTTTGTTCATTGGTTCTGCGCCCCTTTCCGCTCTGTCCCCTTTTTTATAGCACGGAAGGCGCACGCTGTAAAGCGGAAATTTACGGTGGCAGGACGGGCA
>CALEQS010000043.1 GCA_937907975.1 uncultured Clostridia bacterium
AGGCCGCCGGAGCGGATGCCATCGCCGTCCATGGCCGCACCCGGGCGCAGATGTACGCGGGCAAGGCAGACTGGGACATCATCCGACTGGTCAAGCAGGCCGTCAGCATACCGGTCATCGCCAACGGCGACATCGCCGAGCCGGAGGACGCCCGCCACATCCTCCACTACACCGGCGCGGACATGGCTATGATCGGCCGGGGCTGTTTCGGCAATCCGTGGCTGTTCACCGGGGCGAAAGCCGCCATCGAAGGACGGGAGATCCCGCCCCTGCCGCCGCTGGCCCAGCGCTGTGACACGGCGGTGCGCCAGTTTGAGCTGGCCCGGCAGAACAAGGGCGAGAAGATCGCCTGTCTGGAGGCCAGAAAGCACTATGCCTGGTACCTGAAGGGCGTGCCCTACGCCGGGTACTGGAAGAAAGAGATCTGCCAGATCCAGACCATGGAGGACATCTACCGGGTCACTGAGGGGATCAAGAACGATTTAGGGTAAATTTCAATTTATCAGAAAAATGAAAGGGCTTTTCCCTGATGGGGGAGCGGTCACCGAAGGTGACCGCTCAGAGGCGGTTTTAGGCTGACTGACCTCTCATCGCCACCTCATCCGGCCCTTTGGGCCACCTTCCGACCCTTTTGTCTGCTTCGCAGACATTTCCCCACACTGTGGGGAATCACCCCTCAAGGGGAAGGCTTTATGGGGGGTGTGTGCCCCACAAAAGCGAGGTGTATCTATGCGGACCGATGACCGAACCGAGGAACAGATTCTCGTGATGCGCGCCCAGCGGGGAGAGCAGGACGCGTTCCGGGTACTGGTGGAGCGCTACCAGAAGCTCGTCTACACGCTGGCCCTGCGGATGCTGAATGTGCCCGCCGATGCGGAGGACGCCGCCCAGGAGGCCTTCCTCTCCGCCTGGAAGGCCCTGCCCCGCTTCCGCATGGACGCGAAGTTTTCCACATGGCTGTACCGGCTGACGGTGAATGCCGCCACCGATGTGCTGCGCAGGCGCCAGAAGGAGCCGGACAGTTTCGATGCCGCGGAGCACCCGGTGCAGGCGGCGGACAGCGCCGACACCCCGGAGGAGGCCGCCCAGCGCGCAGAGCGCCGGGCGATGGTGCGCCGCGCCATCGGTGCGCTCTCCGAAAACCACCGCCAGATCCTGCTGCTGCGGGAGGTCACCGGCCTGAGCTACGAGGAGATCGGCGCGGCACTGGAGCTGTCACTAGGCACGGTGCGTTCCCGGCTGGCCCGGGCGCGGAAAGAATTGCGGGAAGAACTGCTGGCAGAGGGGAACTATTTTGATCTTCCGCCGTCTAAAGGAGAGAAAGGCAGGTGAGTGCGTTGGCAAATTGCAGTGAATACTGGGAATTGATCTCCGCGTCGCTGGACGGCGTACTCACGCCGGAGGAGCAGGAAAAGCTGGACGCCCATCTGAGTGAGTGCCCGGACTGCCGGGCCATGTGGGAGCAGCTGTCCGCGCTGGAGCCGGAGTTCATGGAGCTGTCGGAGCCCTCAGAGGGCTTTGCCGACCGGGTGCTGGCGGCAGCGGAAACCCTTGAGCAGGACATCCCGTTCACAAACCTGCCTCAGGATCGAAAGCCCGGAAAGGAGAACTGGAAGCGCGTGAATGCGTGGTGGAAGCCCATCGGCATCATTGCCGCCTGCTGCGTGTTCGTGCTGGGCGGCGGCTGGTTCGTCACCCATATGTGGAGTGCAGGCAGCGCGGCTCCCAGTGAGACCGCCCAGGCCACAGGAAAGGCGGAAGAGTACAGCGCTGCAGCCGGAGCGGACGACGCCGCAACTCTCCCCGATCTGGATGAAGCCCGGCCGGTGGTGACTGCTCAGCTGACGCTGGACGGAAAAACCTATGTTCAGAGCAGCACTGCCGCCGAACTGCCGGACAGCTTCACCCCGGAAGGAGAGCTGACCGAGGAGCAGGCCGGAAACAGCGGCATGGCGGGCCATTCCTACTTCACCAGCCCGGGGGAGCCCGGAACGTGCTGGGTGGAGGACTTCGATGCCGACGGTGAGCCGTACTATCAGGTCTGGACTGTGGAAAATTAAGCGCAAAAAATTCCGGTGGAGACTATCTTTTGGTCTCCACCGGAATTTTTTGCTATCAGCGCCCAGGTTTAATTTTTCAGCTCTGCCAGCTGATAGGCCATCCGCTCCCCGCCGTCGGGCGGGTTCACGATCCCGCAGTATACAAAGCCGTGCTTTTCCAGCAGATGCTGCATGATGCGGTTGTCCGCGTGGGTGTCCGCCCGCAGATCGGGGGCACTTTTCCGGCAGAAGTCCATGCACTCCTCAAAGATGCCCCGGTGCACGCCATCCCCCGCCAGGCGGTGAATGGTGCCGTAGGGGCCGTCCCTCAGCCACGCGCCGTCCCTGATTACGGCGTAGCCCGCGTCCTCCCCCAATGCCAGCACAAATGCGCCGCAGACCATGCCGCCGCGCTCGACCACATAGAGCGACGCCCGCTCCATATCCCCCTCCAGCAGCTCCTGACCCGGATAGGTCTCCGGCCACTGGTTCGGATTGCCCGAACGAGCCATATAGGCCCGGGCGATAGCGTAGAGCTCCAGGATACGGGGCAGATCCCCCGGTTTTGCCAGTCTCACCATAAAAACTGCCCCCTTTCAGACCGGACTATCATACTCCGATCCCACCACATTGGCAAGCCGCGCCCTTGCGAAATTGGGCACAGTCTGTATAATATAAGGTAAAGTATCGTTTCTTTCTGAAAGGGAATTCATTTATGCACATTTATCTCATGCGCCACGGCCAGACGGACTGGAACATCGTCCACCGGATGCAGGGCCGCAGCGACATTCCGCTGAACGCCACGGGGCTGAAGCAGGCCAGAGCCGCCGCCCACGGCATGGACGAGCTGCCTATTGACCGCATTCTGACCAGTCCCCTGCGCCGGGCGCGCCAGACCGCCCAGGCGGTGGCCGCGGGCCGGGGCGTGCCGGTTCTGGTGGAGGACGACATCATTGAAATGGCCTTTGGCGAGCTGGAGGGCCAGCTGCTCAGCGATTTTCCCGCCTGCGAGTGCATTTTCTCCGACCCGGAGCACTATGTGCCGCTGGAGGGCGGAGAGACCTACGCTCAGCTGGACGCACGGTGCAAAAAACTGCTGGAGGAGATCCTCCCGCCGCTGGAAGGGCGCTTCCACGATGTGGTTCTGGTCAGCCACGGGGCCTTTATCCGGGGCGTGGTGCGCCGGGTGCTGGATCTGCCGCTGAAGGACTTCTGGAGCGCGCCGCCCCAGCCCAACTGCTCCTGCACCGTGCTGGAGCTGACGGACGGCGTCTGCACCCTCGTCGAAGAGGGGCGCGTTTACGGCTGATCGCGGCGGAAAAGCCGTTGCTTTTCCCTCCCGTTATGGTATACTGAATACAAATCAAAGCAATTAAGGAGGCCTTTTCCATGCCCACCGTCACTCTCATCAATCAGCGCGTGCGCGAAGTGCACTTTGTGAACCATATCGACAAATCCGGCCAGATCCAGCTGGCCAGCAGCTTCAACTTCCACGTCAACTACTCCAACGACAACAAGCAGTGCGTGGCCAAGCTCTACCAGAGCGCCCAGATGAAGGACGATCCCGACCAGTTCTTCACCTCCGCCGAGATCATCGGCGTATTCAACCTGGAGGGCGTTGTGGACGAGGAGAGCAAAAAGGATGCCCACGTCCAGTGCTATGACCAGCTCTTCCCCTTCCTGCAGAGCACCATCACCCAGCTGGCCACTGCTTCCGGTATGCCCGGTTTCCTGATGCGGAAAAATCCCATGAAGCGTGAAAACATCACCTTCGCCAAGGGCGGCGCACCCAAGGAGGACAAGCCCGAGCAGCCCATGACCCTGCCCATCGTATGATATTTTCATGAAAATCGGCGCTTCTGGAATCAGAAGCGCCGATTTTTGTTCTGCTTGGATTTCGTGAATGAGTATGATACAATGGACAAAGCTGCAATAAAACTACTGTTCCGACAGGGAGGATCACAGCATGACCGAGCTGGATAACAATGTACAGAAAGTGGTCGTGATCGGCCACACCAACCCGGATACCGACTCCATCTGCGCGGCCATCGCTTACGCGGAGCTGAAAAACCGCACCTCCGATCTGGTGTGCGAGCCCCGCCGGGCGGGCAAGCTGAACGCGGAGACCAGCTATGTGCTCCAGCGCTTCGGCGTCCCCGTGCCCCGGATGTGCACCGATGTGAACCCAAAGGTGCGCAATGTGGATTACCGCCGCATCGACAGCATCTCCCGGGACACCAGCATGCGGGCGGCGTGGGAGATCATGCGCGACCAGCAGATCGACACGCTGGCCGTGGTGGACGGCGCCCGGGAGCTGGAGGGCCTCATCACGGTGAAGGGCATCGCCATGGCCAACATGGACGTGTTCGACAACCGGGTGCTGGCCAAGAGCCGCACCACCTACCGCAACATCCTCAGCACCCTGAACGGCACCATGCTGGTGGGCAGTGAGGATGGCGTGTGCGACGAGCGGGCCCGGGTCATCATTGGTGCGGCCAGCCCGGAGCTGCTGGAGAACACCATTCAGAGCGGCGACATCGTCATTCTCTCCAACCGCTACGAGAGCCAGCTCTGCGCCATCGAGATGGAGGCCAGCCTCATCATCGTCTGCCAGGGGGCCAAAGTGGGCAGGACCATCGTCAAACTGGCCGAGGAAAACGGCGTAGCCATCATGAGCGTCCCCTGCGACACCTACGCCGCCGGCAAGCTCATCAGCCAGTGCGCCCCCATCGGCTACTTCATGGACACGGAGGACCTGCTGAAATTCACCCTGCTCACCACTGTGGACGACGCCATCGGCGTCATGGCCAAGGTGCGCCACCGCTACTTCCCCATTCTGGACGAGGAGGGCAAATACTGCGGTATGCTCTCCCGCCGGAACATTCTGTCCCTCCAGAAGCGGCGCATCATTCTGGTGGACCACAACGAGAGTACCCAGGCCGTGGAGGGCTTTAAGCAGTCCGAGATTCTGGAGATCATCGACCACCACCGCATCGGCAGTCTGGAGACCGCGGGGCCGGTCTATTTCCGCAATCAGCCCGTGGGCAGCACCTGCACCATCATCGCCCAGATGTATCAGGAGGCGGCGGTGGACATCCCCGCCCCCATCGCCGGACTGATGCTCAGCGCCATCCTGTCCGACACGCTGAAATTCAGCAGCCCCACCTGCACGCCTCTTGACCGCCGGGTGGCCGAAACGCTGGCAAAGATCGCCGGCGTGGACATCGACCGCTACGCCGGTGAGATGTTCGAGGCCGGTGAACGGCTGGACGGCAAGAGTGCCGAGGACGTGTTCATGCAGGATTTCAAGATCTTCATGTGCGGCGACGCCCGCTTCGGCGTGGCCCAGGGCAACTTCCTGACCCGCTCCAATCTGGACGCCGCCCGGAAGCTGCTGGAGGACTATCTGCCCGAGGCACTGGTGCGTCAGAACGTGGAGGATGTCTATGTCCTGCTCACCGATATTCAGGCCAGCGAAAGCGTGGTCATCTGCTGCGGCACTCACGCCGCCCGCATTCTTCAGGACGCCTTCGACACCGCCCCTGCCGCCGACGGCACCACCCTGCTCCCCGGCGTCGTCAGCCGAAAAAAGCAGTTCATCCCAAAGGTGATGGATGCGTATCAGCAGCTGTGAGCCATAAGATCCTTCGTTCTCAGAATGAAATAGAGATATAAAATCTGGCATTTCCCCGCCCTCCGGCGGGGAAATGCCATGAAACAGGAGACATATCCTAATGAATATCGTCAAGATCATGACCCCGAAATATTCCACCGCCTGTCTGCAGGAGACCAGCACCGTCCGTCAGGGGCTGGAGCTGATGCGCAGCCGGGGCTACACCGCCATTCCCGTGCTGAACAAGGATGGCCGCTATCTGGGCAGCGTCACCGAGGGCGACTTCCTGCGCCACATGATGCAGGTGGGCACCACCGAGCTCAAGGAGCACGAAAAATACCGGGTGGGCTCCATCTTCCGCCCGGACTTCTGCCCCGCGCTGGATATTCAGGCCAGCGAGACCGACGTGATCGACGCCGTCCTCCAGCAGAACTTTGTCCCCATCGTGGACGACCGGGGCTGCCTGTGCGGCATTGTCACCCGCCGCTCCGTCATCCTCTATCTGGCCGAAAAGGACGGCTGGAAGAGCGCGGAAACAGCGGTAAACGAATAACTCAGGACCTCTCAGAAACGCACGCAAACGATGCGGCGTTTCCTTTTTCGACAGACTGAAGCTGTCCCTTCGGGGACAGCTTTTTGTTCTCTTTTGCAGGGCCGTCCACTCCTTCCATGCGCATAGAATGGGAAAGAGGCCGGCGGCATCAGCCGCCCCTCAGAAAGGAATGGTTGCTGCGATGAAACGCTATCAAGGTTCCGGCAGCTGCGACGAGTGCTGTCCGGGCTGTCAGTGCCAGCCACCCTGCTGTCCGCCGCCCATGCCGGGCATGACAGGGCCCACAGGCCCCACCGGTCCCCAGGGAATCCCGGGTGCCATCGGTCCCACCGGACCGACTGGGCCGCAGGGCTACCCCGGCGCGGAAGGTGCCGCGGGTGCGACCGGCCCTACCGGGCCCACAGGCCCGACGGGTGACACCGGCGCGAGCGGCCCGACGGGGCCCACCGGACCCACTGGCCCGACAGGTGACACCGGCGCGACTGGCCCTACCGGCCCGACGGGGCCTGCCGGAACGATCACCCCAGCGGCGGCGGTTGCGGATGCCACAAGCACGGAGGACATTGTGACCCAGTTCAACCTTCTGCTTAACAGTCTGCGGGAAGCAGATCTGCTGGCGACGTAACGCAAGAGGAGGAGCGCCCCGATGGGGCGCTCCTGAGCTTGTCGAAAACCCAGCTCTCTCAGAAACGCAGGTATTTCCGAGAGAGCGGAAAGGAGGGGCAATGGGGACATATCATATCGCCGTCTACGCAATCTGCAAAAATGAAGCACAGTTTGCCCGCCGCTGGATGGCATCCATGTCAGAGGCGGACCGGGTCATTGTGCTGGACACCGGCTCCGAGGATGAGACGCCGGATCTTCTGCGTGAACTGGGGGCGGAAGTGACCCAGGCGCAGGTGGAACCGTGGCGGTTTGACACCGCCCGGAACCGCAGTCTGGCACTGGTGCCGGAGAATGTGGACATCTGCGTCTGCACCGATCTGGACGAGGTGTTCCGCCCCGGCTGGCGCACGGCGCTGGAGCAGGCCTGGTGCCCGGGCGCCGGGCAGGCGCACTACCCATACATCTGGAGCTTCACACCAGACGGCAGAGACGGAGTGATGTTCTGGGCGGATAAGATCCATACCCGCCACGGATGGCGCTGGGTGGGACCGGTGCACGAAGTGCTGCGCAGTGATGCCCCGGCGCAGGCAGTGTTTGTGCCCGACATCCGGCTGGAGCACCACCCGGACCCGGCAAAATCCCGGGAGCAGTATCTCCCGCTGCTGGAGCTGGCGGTGGCCGAGGAACCGGAAAATGACCGGAACGTCCACTATCTGGGGCGGGAATACCTGTTCTATGGCCGCTGGACGCAGGCGCGGGAGATGCTGCTCCGGCATCTGCGCCTGCCCACAGCGGTCTGGCCGGAGGAACGGTGCGCATCCATGCGCTATCTGGCCCGCTGTGCGCAGAAGCTGGGCCGCCCGGACGAGGAAGAACAGTGGCTGCTGCGCGCCTGTGCGGAAGCCCCGGCTCTGCGGGAGCCCTGGCTGGAGCTGGCCCGGTTTCTGCTGCGCCGGGAGGACTGGCACGGCGTGATCTGGGCGGCACGGCGGGCGCTGAAGATCACCAGGCGCTCGGAGACCTATCTCACCGAACCGGATGCCTGGGGTGAGCTGCCCTACGATCTGCTGGCCGTGGCGCTCTACTATCTGGGGGACTACCGCCACGCGCTGGCCATGGGCGAGGAGGCGCTGAAGCGCAGCCCCATGGATCGGCGGCTGAGGGAAAATGTACGCCTGATGCGCCAGCGGGCGGTCAACTGGAAGAAAAATTCTGACAATTGAAGAAATTTGTGTTGTGGAAAACTCCGAAACCTCCTGAATCTTCGTCACGGCACGGCAGAGAAAGCCAGCCGTGCGCAACTTTGGCGGAAATTCGCCGCGCGATTTGAGACATAGTAACTGTGCGCGGCAAAGCGCAGAGCGCGAAAGAGATGGGAGGAAAATTATGGAACAAAAGGAGGTAAGGCCATGGTGGATCTGGCTGACGGCGGCGGTGCTCAGCCTTACCCTGGTGTGGACGATCGCCGGGACGGCATTTTCGCGTATGCATCCAACCAGCGCGGCGTGTTTCGGCTTCAGCAAAACGGAGCCGGAGCGCACGGTGATCCCGGTGGGGCGGACTGTGGGCATCAAGCTGTTTTCCCGGGGCGTCATGGTGGTGGGGCTGACCGATGTGGCCACCGAGGATGGGGCGGAATCCCCTGCCCGGGCCTGCGGTCTGCGCACCGGTGACATCATCACGCACATCGACGGCCAGCAGGTGGACTCTATTGAGCAGGTACAGTCTCTGCTGCAATCCACCGGAGGCGAGGAGCTGGCCATTCAGCTCACCCGGGGCGGGCGCATGGTGGAGACAACCGCCGCCGCGGCCCAGTGCATGACGGATGGGTCCTACCGGCTGGGCGCGTGGATTCGGGACTCCATGGCCGGCATCGGCACCATCACCTATTATGACCCGGAAAACGGAAAATTTGCCGCACTGGGCCACGGGATCAACGATGTGGACACCAAACTGCTGATGCCGCTGGAATCCGGCGCCATTATGGGCTCCAGCGTCACCGACGTGCAGACCGGCACAAAGGGAACGCCCGGCGAACTGCACGGGAAATTTGACCTGGAACACGATCTGGGCACACTGTACGCCAACACGAACTGCGGCGTGTTCGGCGTCACTGACGGCGCGGATGACCGCTTCACCGGTGAGCCGATGCCGGTGGCAAAAGCCGGGGAGGTCAAGGTGGGCGCAGCCACCATTCTCTCCAACGTGGAAGGCGACAAGGTGGAGTCCTTTGATGTTGAGATCCTGCGCATCTACCGCCGCACCGGACAGGACAGCCGCTCCATGATGGTGCGGGTCACTGACCCGGAGCTGCTGGAAAAGACAGGCGGCATTGTGCAGGGCATGAGCGGCAGTCC
>CALEQS010000044.1 GCA_937907975.1 uncultured Clostridia bacterium
CCGGCATTTTTGTCGGCATAGCGCAGCCCACCCTTTTGAAGGTCGGCCAGCTTCTCAGTGCTCCGGTCTCCCAGCCGGATGAGGTCATCCGTGTCCATTTCGTTGGTGGCCAGGAAATACTTGCAGGAGATGAATCCCCGGATCAGCGCTTCCATATCCTCGTCCGGCGCAGTGGGCAGTGCGGCGGCAATGTCTTCCGCTCTGGCCCGGTTCCGGGCCAGAGCAGCGGTGAATTCCTGCTGTGTCATCTCAGGCAGTGACCACGTTCAGCCCCAGCAGATGGCCCAGCTCGACGATCTCATCAAAGCAGTCAGCCATGACCATCGGGACGTGATTGCCCACATTGCACTGCTTGTGGAAGAAGTCCCTGCTGTCCTTCACCATGAACAACACGCCCTGTGTGCATCCGCTCATCTGCTCACCGGTGCCGGCAACGACAGTGCCCCGGGCGACGAACAGCGTCTTGGCATCGGGAGAAATGCGGGCCATGGTCAGCGTCTCACCCTTGTTTTCACGGAAGTCATGGCGCATCGTGGGGCCCCAGCCGGAGGCGGTGTAATTGCGGATGTCATAGCTCAAGGGCTCGGCATCATAGCCCCGCATCTGCAGGTTGATAGAGGAGTGATAGGTGATGATGAGGTTGGCACGCTCCTCGTCGGTCATTTCATTTACCTTGTCCTGCAGATCGTTGGAGGGAGCCATGAAGGTGGAGACGGTCTTCCCGTCGGCTTCGTAGTACAGCGGCACACAGTTGCCCATGTAGGCACCGGCTTTGGCCGCGCTGGACAGCATGATCTGAGCCACCAAGCCGGGAATATCATACTCGCAGGCGGAGGAGATCCCCTCGGCATTCAGCAGGGAGTGGGCAAAGCAGGGGGTCATATGCTCTGCATTCAGCCGGGTAGTGGCGCACATTTCGGGACAGGGGGCGGAGAAGCAGTTGCACTCGTAGTGGTCCATGAACTTCTTTGCCGTGGCATAGAAGCGCAGACCATTGACCACCTCGTCTTTCGCCACATTGCAGGAGCCGGCTCCGGCGATGAGCTTATCCGCCCTAGCCTCCCATTCGGCCCGGTCGGCGGCGGTGAACTGCATGGGCTTGCGGGTGGGCAGTGTGGGACACAGCGTGCCCTCCATATGAGACTGATCCAGAAATTCGTGCACATCCACGCACTGATAGCCAAAGCCCAGCCGCTGGGCGGCGTCGTCGATATTGATGAAGCCGTCGCAGGCAGACACCAGCGCAGAGTTGGTGAAGGCCCGGGTGACCAGCAGCATTTTGCTCTTGCTGAGCACCTTCTTGAGACGATAAGCCTTCATCTTTTTGACGGTCTCTTCCCAGGTCATCTCGGACACGCACTCCAGCCCGCGGGCACGGAGCATAGCGGGCACCTGCGTTTTGTCGCAGCACTCCTGCAGACAGATGAACGGTTTTTTCGTCCGGGTGGCCAGCGCCAGCACGATGGGGTAGGTGCGGCCGATGGAAGTGAACAGATATACATCCACCTTCGGGTCGTTCTTTGTCAGCTCAGCCATCATGGCCTCGGTGACCTCAAAGCTCTCGGTGATCTCGCAGCTGACCGGCTCCAGCATCTCAAAATCCGGATCAGGCTGGATGTACTTGGCCAGATTTTCCCGGAAAGCCTTGTAACCGTCTGCGCCCACCATGCGGTCAAATTCCAGCGTCAGAGTTTCCCCGGCGCCGAAACGGCACGGCCCTTCGAACACATACTCATGCACCATGATGCCGATGACGGGCTGAATGACCAGCTTCACGTTTTCTGTTTTCTGAATTGCCATAACGATTCGCTCCTTTTTAAAGGTCAGGTTCTTCTTCCTTATGATTCCATCGTAGCAGAGAGAGACAAACTGTGCCAGAACGACTATCGGAAGAAGTCATTTCAGATATTGAAAGTGATAAGAATGCGGTAAAAACGGAATATATACCCACTTTTTCGGTTGGTTGAACGAAAGCGATGGAGCAGTATAATAGGAAAAAAGTCAGAAGAGGAGAGAGAGCTGGCATGACATCGGTGCAGATCAGATGCTTTTTGGAGGCGGCGCACTCCGGCAGCTTTACAGAGGCGGCGGAGAAGCTCTATATGACCCAGCCGACGTTTGGCCGGCAGATCTCTTCGCTGGAAACGGAGCTTGGTTTTCCGCTGTTTGTGCGCGGCTGGAAATCCTATCGGCTGACGGCGCAGGGAGAGATCCTGTGCACTGGTCTGACGGAGCTGACCGGGCAGTTTGATGCGCTGTTGGACGAGGCCCGCCGGATCTCCTCCGGAGAGGGGGGAAGGCTGCGCATTGCCATGCTGGAGGGGCAGCTCATGGATCAGACGCTGTATGACTGGATCCAGCGCTTTCGCACCCGCTATCCGGGCGTGGAGGTGTCCAGCCTGCGCTATTCCTTCCATGAACTGCTGGAGGCGGTGCGCACGGGAGATGCTGATCTCGCAGTCACCCTTCAGCTGGATGTGGAGGAGCGGTCAGAATTTCAATGGAAGCACCTGTATGCGCTCCACAATGAGATCGTCTTTCCAAAGACATCCCCGCTGAGGCAAAAGCCGGCACTGTCGCTCCGGGATTTTTCAGAAGAAACATTTGTGGAGGTGGAACTGGAGGAGTCGGACGTTATCTCCGATCTGATGCGCCAGAGCTGCCAGCAGGCGGGCTTTACGCCCCACCTTCTGCGGGTGCCGGATCTGAAAGCACAGATGGCGGCGGTGGAATTCGGATCCGGCGTAGCGGCCTTTAACCAATACCATCAGGCCTGCAACCATCCGGGGCTGACGCACTGCCCTCTGCCGGAACTGCCGGATGTGGATTTCTGTACGGTCTGGAGCAGAGACTGCGGCAATCCGGCGGTGGCGCTGTTTCTGGAGCTGCAGGAGCTGTGAACAAATAAAAGACAGCGAGACCCGTATCGTCATGGAACCGTGGCAATACGGGTCTTGAATTTTAGCGGATCAGTCGGCGGCTCGGTTGATTATGCGACGTACGACGTACATTGTGCAATAGAAAAGCGAGAATTGTGTCCCGCCTTTTCCTATAAAAAGTTACAGGGCGGCCTTGTCTGCTGTATATGAACAAAATATAATGGTTGTATCAAACAGCAATGCAATACAAAATGGTATGCCTGCAGAAATCGCGGACGGGAAAAATCAAAACTTTGACCAACCTGTGTACATTGTCTGCGTATAAGTAAATGAAAACGAAAAGGAGGAGGAAACGGTGAATGAAACAGCCCTGATCAAACGCTGTCAACGCGGTGACCGGCAGGCATTTGATGCGCTGATCTGGCTGTATTACGACTATGTCTCCGGTTTCCTCCTGAAGCTCACGGCGGACGAAGTGCTCACGGAAGACCTGACGCAGGAAACTTTCCTGAAGATGATCCGAAGCATCGAAAAATTCGATCCAGAGGGAAAGACACAATTTGGCATGTGGCTTATTACGATCGCAAAGAACAGCTATATCGATCATCTACGCCGAAACCGCATTCATTTGGAGGACAAAGACTCGATCCAGATCGAGGACGACCATGCTGTTGCAGATGGCACAGGCAGATCTGCTCATGTACCTGACTGTCGGCATGGTCAGCCTTGCGGGCGTGGTAAAGGCCAGCCTGCCCTTTGATCCTCTGCGCGCATTTCTCAGCGCTGCATCCGTGCTGGGCTTCTTCTGCGCGGTGGCGCTGTTCTCCTCACTGCTCCAGCTGCCTGCCCTGGCGATGAGCGGTGCGGTGCTGCTTCCGCTGATCGTGATCCCCGGCATTCTGCTCACCATCCTTCTGGCAATTCCGATGCGCAGAAATGCCCTGGTGCTGGAGAAAAACAAACCATAAGGAGGAAGTAAAATGTTTGAATGGATTCAAAATACAGATTGGTCGATCCTTCACTGGAGCCGGGGTACACTTCAATGCGGTGTAGTGGATTTTTAATGCCGAAGATCACGGTGCTTGGAAACGGCGGCCTGGTCTGGATCGCTGCGGCCGCCGCAATAACGGCCTCGAAAAAATACCGCCGGTATGGGCTCGCCATGTTTGCGGCTCTGGCGGCAGGCGTGTTGGTGGGCAATGTCTGCCTGAAGCATCTGGCCGCCCGCCCGCGCCCCTGCTGGCTGGAAAGCGTACCGCTGCTGATTTCAGATCCGACCGACTTTTCCTTCCCGTCTGGACATACACTGTCCCCGGTGATCGGAGCTTTTATGCTGACTGCGGCGAACCGGAAGTTTGGTCTGGCGGCGATCCCGCTGGCGGTGCTGATCGGC
>CALEQS010000045.1 GCA_937907975.1 uncultured Clostridia bacterium
GTCAGCACGCCCTGCTCCCGGGCAACGTCAGCCACGATGGGGCTGCCGCCGGTGCCGGTGCCGCCGCCCATGCCGCAGGTGATGAACACCATGTCGGTGCCCTCCAGTGCCTTGGCAATGGAGCTGCGGTTCTCCTCGGCGGACTTGCGACCCACCTCGGGGTTCGCGCCGGCGCCCTGACCGTGGGTCAGCTTCTCGCCGATCTGGATCTTATAGGTGGCGGAGGACTTCGCCAGCGCCTGCTTATCCGTATTGACCGCGATAAAATCAACGCCGGTGGTACCGCCCACGACCATGCGGTTCACAACGTTATTGCCGGCACCGCCGACACCAATTACTTTCAGATTGACAACGGTATCCGCCATCGGCTCGACTCCAAAAGCCATAACCAATTCCTCCTGTATTTTCATTTGCTAATTTATTTCTCATTATAAGGGAACACTCTAGATTATTTTAAACTGTTATCGGGTTCTGGTCAAGGGTTCCAGCGGGGAAAATCTTGATTTTTATGTTAATTTTGCACCGCATTTTTAATCAGATGAGGTTTCCCGTCGGACAGCGTCATATCCAGCGTGCCGGTGTCGCCGTCCTTCCACTTTGCCTGCACATAATCCTCCATCACTGTGGACAGGGCGCGCACATTGTAATCAAAGTCGGAGGACAGGTTCATCTTCACCGTCAGCCGGTTCTCATACCCCATAACGGCCATGCTTCCGCTGGTCAGGTCGATGCTCTGGGCATTGATAAGCATTCCGCGCTTGTCCAGCGCAGTCAGCAGGGCGATGAGGGCCTGCTGCTGAAGGTGCTGCTCCTCGCCCACAGCCAGATCGGTGCCCTCGCTGGGGGCGGCCAGGGTGAGTCCGGTGACCTGAATGGCGTCTCCGGGCGCATCGGCACGGGCGAGCAGCCGGCCGTCGCTGCTGATGAGCCACCACTGGCCGTCGGAGCCGTCCTGCACCGCCGCGGCGACGGTATATTCATCCACCGTGATGTTCAGCGTGTTGGGCAGTTTGCGCCGGATGGTCACGTCATCCACATAGGTGAGCTTTTCCTTGATCTGGTCGATCATCTTGAATTTGTTCAGCAGGTACATATTGTCCCCCTGCTGGACGCCGGCGGCCTCGACGATCTGGTCGTCGGTATAGCGCTCGTTGCCCTCTACATTGATAGTGTCCACCTTGAAGAACACGATGCAGCCGCCGATGACCGCGGCCAGAATGACCAGTGCAGAGAGAAAGCCGTAGAGCTTGGTAAACCGGAAGCGCCGGTGTCTGCGCTGGTGTTTTCGCTGATGTTGAGCCATGTTCAATAGCCTCCTGAATCATATAGCTTTTCGGTCGGTGCTGTGCTCCTCATTGGAGGACTTGGCTCCCCCTCCGGGGGAACTGGCGCGAAGCGCCTGAGAGGGTCTTTAGTAGACTTGACAGTGCATCGCCCTCTCCGTCACGGCGTTCCGCCGTGCCACCTCCCCCCCCCAAAAAAAAGGGGGGAGGCAAGTTACTATACGCACCAGCCGACAAATTTCCACAAATTTAATTCTGCTCCGTATGTAGCGTGATGTCCGCCCCCAGCGCGCGCAGATCCTCAGGCAGACTGGCGTAACCCCGGCGGATATGGGCAAGGCCGGTCAGGATCGTGGTGCCCGCCGCGCCCAGCGCGGCCACGCAGAGCGCGCCGCCGCCGCGCAGATCGTGGGCCTCCACCGCCGCGCCCCGGAGCCCTGTCTCGGTGCCGCCGACAACCGCCACCCGGTCCTCCACCCGGATGTCCGCGCCCATCCGGCGCAGCTCATCCACATGGCGGTAGCGGTTTTCAAACATAGTCTCCACAAACAGGCTGGATCTCCGGGCATTGCACAGGGCGGCCATGACCACCGGCTGGGCGTCGGTGGGAAAGCCCGGATAGGGGGAGGTGCGCACCACCACGCCGCCGTCCAGGGGCCGGTCCCGGCGGATGGTCAACGCATCGGGCGCCGTGGCAAGGATCTCCGCCCCGGCGTCCCGCAGCACGCCGGTCACGGCGGCCAGCTGCTCCGGCTCCACGCCGGTAAGGCTGGCCTCTCCCCCGGCGCAGGCCACGGCGGAGAGGTAGGTGGCGCAGACGATGCGGTCCCCGATGACCCGGTGTTCACAGCCGTGGAGCTTCCCGCGGCCGCCCTCGATCCGGACGGTGCCGCTCCCCTCGCCCTGAATGTGCGCTCCCATGGCGCGCAGGAACCGGGCCAGATCCACGATCTCCGGCTCCCGGGCGGCGTTGCAGATCACGGTCACGCCCTCCGCCGCGCAGGCGCACAGCATGATGTTCTCCGTGGCTCCGACACTGGGCAGGGTTAAGGTGATCTCCGCCCCGCACAGAGCGGTTCCGCCGGTGCAGCGCAGACGCCCGCCCCGCTGTTCAATGCCCGCCCCCAACTTCCGCAGCGCGGACAGATGGAGGTCAATGGGTCGGGGACCCAGCTCGCAGCCGCCGGGCATACTCACGTCGGCCTCGCCGGTGCGGGCCAGAATGGCCCCCAGAAAGATGATCGAGGAGCGCATCTCCCGCATGAGCACGTCGGGCACATCCGACCGGCTCAGGCAGGACGCATCCACGGTCACGGTGGTGCCCTCCCGCGTCACCCGGCAGCCCAGATGGCGCAGAATGGCGATCGAAGCCTCCACATCGCTGAGACTGGGGCAGTTGTGCAGAACGCTGACACCGTCGGCCAGCGCAGTGGCGCAGAGCAGGGGCAGGACGCTGTTTTTCGCGCCGTGGACCACCACTTCGCCCACCAGACGCCGCCCACCGTTGATCTCGTAATATTCCATGGCACTTCCTCCGATTTCAGGGCATTTGCCCCATCCTATGCGGAGGAAGTGCAGGGAGTGTGAGAGAGTGTCTGCATTTTATTTCTGCTTCACCAGTGCGCACAGAGTCTCATAGATGCGCTCGTTGGCGTCGCCGATGGCCATTTCCCGCAGGGCCTTCTGCATTTTATCCAGCTCCGCCGGGTCAGCCAGCAGGCTCCGCACAGTGTTGTAGAGCTTATCGCCGCTGGCATCCTTCTCCAGCATCAGCAACGCCGCGCCCTTGTCGCTGAGCACCCGGGCGTTCTTCTCCTGATGGTTGGCCGTCACATTGGGACTGGGCACCAGAATGGAGGGGCGGGCCGTGGCGGTGATCTCGGAGATGGTGGACGCACCCGCGCGGCTGAGCATCACGTCTGCGGCATCCATGACGGCGGGCATATCATAGATATACTCCCGGATGTCCACATCAGGATACTGGGCGAGGTCGATGCCCTTGGCCTTCACCGCGTCCAGCACCCGCTGGTAGTACCGCTTGCCCACGCCGTAGATGTGGTGGAACGGGGTGCCCTCCCGACACTCCCGGGCGACGAAGTCCACCATGTAGTCGTTCATCACCTGAGCGCCCAGGGAGCCCCAGCTGGTAACCACTACCGGCTTGGCGTCGTCGGCGGCAAAGCCCAGCTTTGCGCGGGCCTCCTCCCGGGTGCAGTTGAAGAACTCGCCCCGCACCGGGGTGCCAGTGACCACCACCCGCTCCGGGTGGGGATAGTGCTGGCGGCTCTCCTCAAAGCCCACCATGACCTTGTCCACATACTTGGCCAGCATCTTGGTGGTCAGGCCGGGCTCGGCATTGGACTCGTGGACGGCAGTCGGAATGCCACGGCGGGCGGCCTCCCGCACCACGGGATAGGAGGCGTAGCCGCCGGTACCAACCACCAGGTCAGGCTGGAACTCGTCCAGAATGGCCCGGGCCTGCCCCCTGGACCGGCTCAGGTTCTTGAGCGTCGTCAGATTATGCTTGATGGCCGCGCCGCTGAAGGAGCGGTAAAAGCTGGTGATGGTGACCGTCTTGACCGGGTAGCCCTCCCGGGGCACCAGTGTGGTCTCCATGCCGCCGTCGGCACCCACAAAGAGCACCTCGGCGTTCTGCCGCTGGCGGAACATCCCAGCCAGGGCGACCGCCGGATTGATATGGCCTGCGGTTCCGCCGCAGGTAAAGAGCACTTTCATGGAAGATACCTCCCTAAATTCTCTGAAAAGCAGATTTCCACACAGGGAAAGCTGTGCGGTAAAATGCCAGACTAACTTGCCTCTCCCTCTGGGAGTGAGCCCGAAATAGAAATATGCCTGTGGCATATTTCAGGGCGAGTGGGATAAACGCCGAAGGCGCTCTGCAAAAACAGTGGCACGGCGGAACGCCGTGACGGAGAGGGCGATGCACTGGCAAGTTACGCGAAAAGCCCTCTCAGTCTGCACCCACGGG
>CALEQS010000046.1 GCA_937907975.1 uncultured Clostridia bacterium
CGGCGGACTTGTCTGGCAGCTCCTCCTGATACACCAGTTCCACCGGCAGGCGGGCACGGGTGTACTTCGCACCCTTTCCCGCGTTGTGCACCTTTGTCCGGCGAACCGGGTCGTCGGTGTATCCGGTATACAGCGTACCGTCAGCGCACCGAAGCAGGTATACATAAAAGCTCACAGATCCCACCCCAGCTCTCTGAAGTCCTCCGGGAGCGGCGCGGTCCACTCCATCTGCTTCTGCAGAAACGGATGTGTCAGACGGACGCGCCACGAGTGCAGGGCGGGTCCGGAGAGCGCTGGTTCTCCGCCATATTGGACATCTCCCAACAGCGGACAGCCGATGGACGCCATGTGCACGCGGATCTGGTGGGTGCGTCCGGTGTGCAGCCGCAGCTGCACCAGGGCTCCATCCGTCCGGCTCTGCAAGGTAACATAATCAGTCCGCGCATACTTTCCAGCCGGGTCGGTCTGATAACAGTTCAGCACTCCGGGTACAGGAGCGATGGGAACATCCACTGTTCCCTCCGGCGGCTGAGGCGCATGAGACAGCAGGGCGAGATAATCCCGCTGAAATTCATCCGTGTGAAGCAAATTCTGAAGCACCTCGTGGGACTGCGCCCGCTTGGCGCACAGCATCAGGCCGGAGGTGCCCTTATCCAGCCGATTCACCGGACGGAAAACCAACTCTTTTCCCTGCTCCCGATAATATCGGGCCAGGCGGTTGCCCAGTGTGTCCGCATAATGGCCGGGACCGGGGTGCACCGGCAGGCCGGCCGGCTTATTGACCACCAGCAGCCATTCGTCCTCATAGAGAATATCCACCGCACCGGGAGCACTCTCCAGACAGTTCTCCTCCAGCTCCGGCAGGTGCAGCTCCAGATGCTGCCCCGGACACACCCGCTGGGCAGTATTGATCCGCACGCCGTCCAGCAATATGCCGTCCAGCCGGAATTTTGCACGCTTGATGCGGGTGGTGGACAGCCCCAGACTGCGGCGGAGCACCTGCTCCGCCGTCCAGCCGGCTTCCTGCTCTGTGATCGTCTTCTCAAACAGCCGCATATCAGCTCAGACGCCCTGCCGCACGGAGTTTCAATATGGTCTGGGCGATCATCTTGCAGTGGTCAAAGGCGATGCCGTCCGTCTCAAAGGAGCCGATGTGGTACTCCGTGCCCAATGCCCCCTGACGGGGCGTCACCTGCACGGCGGCGGTCAGCACCTCGTCCTCCCGGGTCAGCTTGAGCTTCATGGTATCGCCGCTCAGGTGATACTCCAGCTGAAACCAGCCCGCCTCTGCCGCATCGTCATCGCCGTGGACATTCAGCTTGCTCCGCTCCGCAACAGCGGCATAGGCACAGGACATTGTCCAGCCTCTGGGGTCACGATCAGGCCCGCTGAACAGGCCGATCTCCGTAAGGGTCAGCCCCTGGGCATGGGTCTCCTCCTCCAGTTCCCGGGCAGCGGCATCCCCGGTGAACTCGTCCGGCTCCACAAAGCCGCCGGGCAGAGCCCAGCAGTCCAGGCAGGGATGGTTGCCCCGGCGCACCATCAGCAGCTCCGGGCGGCGGCGCTCCAGCGAGATCACCAGCAGATCCACCGTCACGCTGGGGTGCGGGTAGTCCTTTGGATGGTATGCCGCCAGAAATTCCTCCAGCGTCTGTCCATCCCGGTTGCGAAGCAGTCTTTCCTTCATATGATCGCTCCCCTTTCTACACTAAAGCTACCCTGAGTCCGAGCATTTGTCAAGGCTTGCATCCCGGCGTGCAGGTCGATATAATGGAGGTATCTTTTCGGAAGGGAGTTTTAGACTCATGCACGACGAACTGACCGCACAGGACATTGAACAGATGCGCGCTGAACTGAAAGAGCGCAAAACTGCCACTCTGCCTGAACTCATCAAGGCGGTGCAGGAGGCCAGAGCCTTCGGTGATCTGAGCGAAAACTTTGAATACAAGGCGGCCAAGCAGGAGCTGAACAAATGTAAGCGCCGCATCCGCTACCTGGAGGGCATGATTTCCTCCGCCAAGGTCATCACGGACCGCTCCGGCGAGGATGAAGTTGGCCTCTATGACAAGGTAACTGTCAAAATCCCCAGTATGGGCGACCAGGAGATGACCTATCATCTGGTGACCACTATGCGGGCGGATATGCTCAAAGGCCGCATCACCCGGGAGTCCCCGGTGGGCAGTGCGCTGGCCGGCCGGCACACAGGAGAAACTGTTCACGTTCAGGTCCGCCCGGATTTTGGCTATGACATGGTCATTCTATCCATCGAAAAGCAGGAAGATGACGGCAGCATTAAAATCAACGAGTTCTAATTTGCTGTAAAGCATTTTTGATATACATCCATGTGCTTGTAAAAGCGCCTTCCCGCAGTGAGAAGGCGCTTTTACTTTACGCATATTTGTATTGGGTAGCGTTTTTACTTTACAGTTATTTCTGCTTTCCTACCTGCCGCATGGACAGTGAAATACGCTTTTTCTTCTCATCGACACTCAGCACGACTACCTTGACCACATCTCCAACGCTGAGCACCTCAGAGGGATGCTTCAAATAGCGGTCACAGATCTCGGAAATGTGCACCAGACCATCCTGATGGACGCCGATGTCCACGAACACGCCGAAGTCAATGACGTTTCGCACCGTACCGGTGAGCTCTATTCCGGGCTTCAGATCCTTCATCTCCAGCACATCAGTACGCAGGATCGGGGCAGGCAGTTCATCGCGGGGATCGCGTCCGGGTTTTAACAGCTCCCTGGCCACATCCCGCAGTGTCAGCATACCGGCGCCGCAGAAGGCCTCCGCCCGCTGCTGTCCCACCTGCTCCAGCCGCTGGGACAGCTCGCTGATTTTCCCCGCTGACACATCGTCCAATGTGTAGCCGCAGAGCGTGAGCAGCTTTTCCGCCGCCTCGTAGCTCTCCGGATGGACGGCGGTGCGGTCAAGCACCTGTCCGCTTTCCGGCACCCGCAGAAATCCAGCGCACTGCTGATAAGCCTTCGGCCCCAGTTTGGACACCTTCAGCAGCTGCTTCCGGGCGGTAAAGGGGCCATTCTCCTCGCGATATGCCACAATGTTTTTGGCTGTAGTGCTGTTCAGTCCGGAGACCCGATTCAACAGAGAGGCCGATGCAGTGTTCACATCCACACCGACGGCGTTGACGCAGTCTTCCACCACACCGTTCAGCGCCTCATCCAGCCGCGCCTGGGGCATATCATGCTGATACTGCCCCACGCCGATGGCCTTCGGGTCGATCTTGACCAGCTCCGCCAGCGGATCCTGAAGCCGCCGGGCAATGGACACCGCACTGCGCAGATTCACATCAAACAGCGGAAACTCCTCTGCCGCCAGCTTAGAGGCGGAATAGACAGAAGCGCCCGCCTCGCTGACGATCATATAGCTGACGCCGCAGTCCACCTCGCGGATCAGCTCCACAGCCATCTGCTCCGTCTCCCGGGAAGCTGTGCCGTTGCCGATGGTGATATGGCGCACACCATCCTTGCGGATGAGCTTTTTCAGGGTGTCGATGGCCTCCCGCTTTTTCTTTTCATTGAAGGTGGGATAGACCACGGCAGTATCCAGCACCTTTCCAGTGCCGTCAATCACTGCCACTTTACAGCCATTCCGATAACCTGGATCCAAGCCCATGGTCACTTTGCCCTTCACCGGCGGCTGCATAAGCAGTGGCTTCAGGTTTAAGCCAAAATTGTGGATGGCACCCTCGGCGGCGCTGTCGGTCAACCCGCTGCGGAGCTCCCGCTCGATGGATGGAAAAATCAGCCTGTCATAGCTGTCTGTCGCCGCATCACGCACGAACTGTTCCGACGGTGAGCGGCCGCGCAGGCTGTGGTTGTCCAGAATGCGCAGAGCCAGCTCTCGATCCAGCTCCACGGATACCTTCAGAAATCCCTCTTTCTCGCCCCGGTTGATAGCCAGCACCTGGTGGCCCTGCAGCTTGGAGAGCTCCCGGCGGAAGTCATAATAAAGAGCGTAAACGGAGTCCTCCTCTTTTGCCGCCTTACTGACCAGGCAGGCCCGCTTGACCGCCAGTTCCTTCAGGCTTTTGCGGATGGCTGCGTCGTCAGACAGCGTCTCCGCCAGAATATCGGATGCCCCTTGAAGGGCATCCTCCACGCTCTCCACGCCCCGCTCCGGGTCAATATAGTCCCGGGCCAGCTGTTCAGGCGCGGGGCCACTCTTCATCTGGAGATAGAGCTTGACCGCCAGCGGCTCCAGTCCCTTTTCCCGGGCAATCGTCGCCCGGGTGCGGCGTTTCTGCTTATATGGTCTGTAAAGGTCTTCCACTTCCGAGAGGATTTTTGCTTTATCGATGGCCTTTGACAGCTCATCGGTCAGCTTTCCCTGCTCTGCGATCGTCTTTTTGACATCTTCCTTCCGCTGCTCCAAATTGCGCAGATAGGTCAGGCGCTCTGAGAGGGTGCGCAGCGTGGTGTCATCCATTGCGCCGTGCAGTTCCTTGCGGTAGCGGGCGATGAACGGGATGGTGTTGCCCTCGTCGATCAGGGAAATGACGTTTTCGACGTACTTCAGGTTCTGCCCCAGCTCCTGCGCCAGAATTTGTGCCAGCTCAGCCACTTGTCCGCCTCCTTACTCTTCGCTCACAATGATGTCCGCAAAGCTGCCCCGCACCAGCCTGGCCAGCGCATTGGGCTCCACCACCACCTGGTCGCCGATCTTGCCGGCCGAGACCGCGATGGCACTCTGCTCCAGCGCGGAAGAGTGGAAGGTGGTGGGAAACTGCTTTTTCATGCCGATGGGCGAACAGCCGCCCCGGACATAGCCAGTCAGGGGCAGAAGCTCCTTGACATGGAGCATGGCCACACTCTTCTCCCCCACGGCCTTGGCCGCCTTCTTGAGATCCAGCTCCTCCGCCACGGGGATGACAAACACATAGTAGCCGCCCTTGGCACCGTGAGTCACCAGCGTCTTAAATACGCTGGCCGGGTCCTGCCCCAGCGCCTGCGCCACGCTCACGCCGTCCACCGCCTCATCGCCGTGGGGATAGTGCTTGGCCTCATAGGGGATCTTCTTCTGATCCAGAATGCGCATCACATTGGTTTTCTGTTCTTTCACCGCTATCACACCTTCCTTACTGCGGGCTATTTTAGCACACTTTTGCGGCGGTGACAAACGCGGTTCTTTCTCAGTTTCAGAGCCTGGAATGCTTGTATTTATACGGTGCTTTTGTTATAATAAGTTTAATAATATTCTTTTCTGCCGTTCAGCTTTTCGGAACGGCGACCGAGGTTGAAAATAAAATGAAATACGAAGCATGGAATCCCGTCCCCCGGGACAGGGCCGCAGAGCAGGCGCTGCGCAGCAGCGGCATTTCTGCTCTGGCCGCACTGACTCTGGCCGGACGGGGCATTCATTCCCGGGACGAGGCGGCCGCGTTTCTCGCCTCCGGGCCGGAGCTGCTCCACGACCCGATGCTCCTGCGGGACATGGACAAGGCCGTGGCGCGCATTCACCTCGCCGTTGAGTGTGGGGAGACCATCGCCGTATTCGGCGACTACGACGTGGACGGCATCACCTCCACCTGCCTTCTGAGCTCCTATCTCACCCAGCAGGGCGCAAAAGTCATCCCGTACATCCCGGACCGCCTCACCGAGGGCTACTCCCTGAACACCGATGCCATCACCCGGCTGCGGCTGAAGGGGGCCAAGCTGCTGGTGAGCGTAGACTGCGGCATCACCAATCTGAAGGAGACGGACTTTGCCCGGGGCATCGGCATGGATGTCATCATCACCGACCACCACGAGTGCAAGGACGAACTGCCCAATGCCGCCGCAGTGGTCAATCCCCACCGCCCGGACTGCCCCTATCCCTTCAAACAGTTAGCCGGTGTTGGCGTGGCGCTCAAGCTGTGCCTTGCGCTGACGCCAGAAGCAAAGCGCAGTCAGACGCTGGCCGATTATGTAGATCTGGCCGCCGTCGGCACTGTGGCCGACGTGATGAGTCTGACCGATGAAAACCGCACCATCGTCTCCATGGGCCTGCGCACGCTCTCCCACACCCGCCGCCCCGGTCTTATCATGCTGATGCGGGAGTGCGGACTGGAGGGCAAGCTCATCAGCGCCAGCTCCATCGGCTTTACGCTGGCCCCCCGCATCAACGCGGCGGGCCGGATGGGCTGCCCGCAGGTTGCGGCTCAGCTGCTGATGACCTCGAGCGCAGAGGAGGGTGCCGCCCTTGCCCAGACGCTGTGCGACCTGAACCGGGAACGCCAGCTCATTGAGCAGCAGATCTTCGCGCAGTGCCTGGAAATTCTGGAACAGCGGCCCGAACTGAGCAAACACGCCATCGTACTGGCCGGACGCAGCTGGCACCAGGGTGTCGTCGGCATCGTGGCCTCCCGGCTTTCGGAGCGGTTCTCTGTACCTGCATTCATGATCTGCCTGGATGATGAAAACAGGGGCAAGGGCTCCTGCCGCAGCTACGGCGGCTTCAACCTGTTCAAGGCACTGGAAGAGTTCGACGATCTGCTGGAGGGTTTCGGCGGCCATGAGCTGGCGGCCGGCTTTACGATCCTGGAAGAGAATGTGGATGCCTTCCGCAGCAAAATGCAGCTGCGGGCCGCCCGCTGGCAGGCAGAGCACCCCTGCGTCTCCACTCTGTCGGTAGATGCCGTGCTGGATGACGCGAACCTCATCACGCCGGAGAGCGTGACCGATCTTCAGCATCTGGAACCCTTTGGCACCGGCAATCCCCAGCCCACCTTCGTACTGACCGGCGCATCGGTGAGTTCCATCACGCCGGTGGGCAAGGGCCGCCACACACGGCTCAAGGTGACCCGGGACGGCTGCTCCTTCGATGCCATTCTTTTCTCCTACGCCCCGGAGGCCACCGGACTTCAGGTCGGGGCACGGGTCGATCTGGCCTTCTACCCCCAGATCAACGTGTTCCGCGGCACCCGCTCCATCCAGCTCATGCTGGTGGACGTGAAGGCTGCCCCCTCGCTCTCCCAGCTGGATCGGATGCTGTACGAGCGCTGGAAACAGGGAGAGTCCTTCCACGCCAAGGAGCTGCAGATGCTGATCCCGGAGCGGCAGGACTTTGTGGCCGTGTGGCGCTATCTCTCCGCCCACGCCGCCTCCAACCTCTTCCGGGAATCGCCCATGAAGCTGGCCCGGAACATTTCCCGCGCCGCCGGACTGCGGGAGACCTACGCCCGCACCATGATCTGCCTGGAGGTACTTCAGGAGCGGGGACTCATCCGCTTCGACACCCAGCCCAACGCGGTGCAGATCCGCATTCAGCCCGTACAGGGCAAGGTGGATCTGGAGGCGTCCGAAATTCTGCGCAGTCTGCGCGCCATGCTGGACTGAACACACAGTCCATCCGAAATTCTGACCTTTACTGGAACGGAGGTGATCCTATGGATCCGATTCTGGAACAATATACCGCCCTTGAAAACAAGGTGCTGGCCTATACGCCCAATCTGGACAAAGCGCGCCTGTTCGACGCCTTTACCTATGCTGACAACGCCCATGCCTCCCAGCAGCGTAAAGATGGCAGTCCCTACATCACGCACCCGCTGGCAGTGGCCGATCTGGTGGCCGATCTGGAGCTTGACCCGGACAGCGTGATCGCTGCCCTGCT